>JAFGWW010000173.1 GCA_016936955.1 Planctomycetota bacterium
CGCTTCCGCCCATGGAGTATCCCGTAAGATAAATCCGCTTGCGGTCTACGCCGTGGCGGTTGGCGACCTCGTCGATGGCGCGCAGCACGTCAACCTCGCCGATGGTGAGGAAGTCGGTGCAGTTGCGGCCGAAAGGAATGAGAATGATCGCACCGAGTCTGTCGAAGCAGGCCTGCATGTCATCGTCGATGGTCATCCACGAAAGCTTGTTATAGGACGGGACATATCCGTGGAGAAGCACGACCATGGGTTTGTTGGTGTTCATGCCTTCGCCGAAACTTTTCGGGACGTAATAAAGATAGGGCTGGACAGAGTTGTCGATCTCCGAGATGTACGCTCCCTCGATCATTCCCGTGCGGCGAAGATACGGGTCGACTCCGCTCTCTGCAGCCTTGAAACCTTTCTCTGCGGCTATCACGGCGGATGAGAGGTTTTCCCCGTAATATGAGGTGCGGACCTGCCTGTCCTTGCCCAGAAGTTTTATCTGCTCCACGCTCAGTCGCGCCATGGCCGCGCCGGGGCCGGTGGATTTTTCCGGTGGGAGGGATTCGATCTTTTCGACGACCGCCCCAACCTTGGCGACCGTGTTGGCTTCTGAGATTACCCTACATTCCGCCTCGACCGGATCAAGCTTGCCGAGGGTCAGGGCGGCTTTTACGGGACAGCTTGCCCACTCGACCTTCGGCGATGCGGAGAAGCTGAAGGTTGCGCCATCGCGAATAAAGCCGGCAATGTCCTCGATGGTGGTTTTATTCCGCCACTCGTTTGCCTTGTCGGCGGTGGAGGTAAGGGAGAGGTAGGCTTTTTCCTGATAAGGCACGCCTGCGAGGTTTGCCGTTATCGTAAATTTCATGCGCCTGGCCTTGTCGATAAAAGGCGGCGATGGTTTTATCGTAAGGGCGGGCGCGGGATTGGTGTGCCGTGTTGTCAAAAGAGAGAGGGACTGTTTAAGCTCGGATATCGGGGCGGTTGCGGTTGCGCTCAAACGATGGGCGAGAAACATGAACATGCAAGGCCCGCGCAGTTTGGGATTGAAACGCAGAAGGACTCGGTGCTTGCCTTTGGGCATCTGCAGGCGGTAGGCGGTGAAATAAACCCCGCGCGCGTGGTCGAACCGTGCTTCGTTCGCCTCGCCGTTGTCTAGCCAGAGGCGTGCGGGAGCGCTGGAGTTGAGGGCCAGAACCGCCTCCTCGTCGGCGCCGGATTCGATCTCGCAATAGGCGTAGCGGTAAGGCTTCGCTGGATCAGAGTCTAGGGTGAGGGTTACGGGGGCGGGGCCGCTGTTTACATAACTCCATGTTTCCGCGCCCTCAACTTGCTGCGCGGTTTCCGCTGGTGTGCTTTTGCGGGATTCGATATTCGCATCCGGTTCGGCATGAGGGGAGGAGACTAGCCACGCCGAGAGATTGCCGTTGATGCCGGTGAAGAATGCTGTTTCTTTATGCTCCACCGCTTCTTCCGCCGAAGCTGTAGTGGAAAGCAGAAGGAGCAGCAACAGGAACCATTTTGACATGACCTTGTTCATAACCGCTCCTTGGAGCCTTTAAATATGACGGATCAGATCTCGTCCATCCAGTGGGGCGCCTCCGGCTCGAAGTCGGGGGCTGTGTCTTTCTTTGGCTGCGCCTTTTCTTGTTTCCTGTGCGGCTTCTCTTCGCTTTTGTCTTTGGGCTTGCTGTCTTTCTTCATGTTGGTGTAGAAGCTTCCGCCCGAGATGGGGGCGGAAACATCGATGTCATCATCTGCAACGCGCAAGGAGGGTTTGCTCTCCTGCTGCGCCTGCGTCTGGTTTTCCGCAGCCGGAGCGGAGGAGGTTTTCTTGCGCCTTCTGCGACGTTTTTTCTTCGTGCTCTTCTCGGCGGTTCCTTCCTCTTTATCCTGCTTTATCTCGGGAAGCGTTTCTGTCTGCTCCTCGGTATTCGGGCGGCTGCTCCGGTCGGAACGCCTTTTGCGCCGTGTCCGGTCGCGGCCCTGGCTTTTTTTGTTCTCATCCTGCCCGATGCCGTCGAGCTTTTCGATATAATCCTCGTAAGCATCGCGCCACGGTTGCAGTATCGAGAGGTCGTCCCCGGTGGCGGTCAGGTGTATTTCGCAGAGAGCGAGCGACTCGGGGAACGACTCCTGCCCGACGAAGCGCATCTTGGAGAACCTGCGCTTGCGCTTTGCGAGGAAACGCTGCTGGGCCATGAGCATTCTTGCGAGCGTATCCTTGGCGCGGCGCGGCATGATGAGGCGCTGGCCGATGGGGTCGAGGAAGTCCCGAACCGTTTTGGTGTGGACAATGCCCCCGCCGTTTTCCTTCTTGAGATGGTGCAGATAGATGTCGTAATAGAGGCTGCCGAACATGAGTGCAGGGGTGTTCTCCGCAACGACGGTGTCGCCCCGGTCGAGGGCGGCCAGATATTTCCACAGGGGAGCATTACCTTCGCCCACTTCGTCGAGGTAATTGTCCACGTCGGGGAAGATGATCTCCATCAGCCTCGTCTCGCGCAGAAGCCTGAACGCTGCTTCGCCGGACTGGAAGGCAAAGAGGCGGTATATCTCCTCAAGCAGGCGCGGCGGGGAGGCTTTCTCTATTTCCTTGTAATGCTTCTGGATCGCGCTCAGGGTGTTCTTCTCGATGGTGAAACCGAGGCGCGAGGCGAAGCGCACCGCGCGCAGCATCCTTACCGGGTCTTCGCGGAAGCGTATGTCCGGGTCGCCGATGCAGCGTATGACCTTTTCCTCCAGATCCTCAAGGCCGCCCACGTAATCGATTACGCTGAAATTCTCGATATCGTAAAAGAGGCCGTTGATGGTGAAGTCGCGGCGCAGGGCGTCTTCCATGGGGGTGCCGAAGGCGTTGTCGTCGCGCTGGAAAAGGTCGGCTTCCGGATCGTCCGGGTCCTGATGTTTCGGGAGGGCGCGGAAGGTGCTGGTCTCGATTATCTTCTCGCCGTACTTGATGTGGGCAAGGCGGAAGCGCCGACCGATGAGAAAGCAGTTCCTGAAGAGACGCTTGATCTCGTTGGGGTTGGCGCTGGTGCTGAGGTCGAAGTCTTTTGGCTTGCGCTGGAGGAGGAGGTCTCTCACCCCGCCGCCTACAAGGTATGCGGTGTGGTGGTGCCGCGCGAGGCGGTAGAGTACCTTGAGTGCGTCGGGGTCGATGTCGCGGCGGGAAATGCAATGCTCCGCACGCCCCCGTATTACCGGTTCGTTGCTCTTATTCATGATCTGTTCCAATTCTTCCTTACCGGCACGCGTACGCGTGCCGCAGGATCGGGAACGCCTGACTCTCCGGCTCGTTGGGGCCGGGATTCCGGCGGTCAACCGTCCTGGCGCTCGATGCGCGCTCCCAGGGCGCGCAGGCGCTCGTCAATTCTCTCGTAACCGCGATCGATCTGGACGATATTGTCGATGGTGCTCTCCCCCTCGGCGCAGAGGCTGGCGATCAGAAGCGCCATGCCCGCGCGGATGTCGGGGCTGTTCATTTTGGAGCCGAGCAATTTATTCGGCCCCACCACAACCGCCCGGTGAGGATCGCACAGCACGATCTGCGCGCCCATCTCGATCAACTGGTCTACAAAAAACATTCTGCTTTCAAACATCTTCTCGAAGATGATTACACTGCCCTTTGCCTGCGTGGCCGCCACGGTGGTGACGCTGGTAAGGTCGGCCGGGAAACCGGGCCACGGGGAGTCGTCGATTTTCGGAATCGCCCCGCGATAATCCGGCCGAACCTCAAGCTTCTGCCCCGGCGCCACGCGCAGGGAGTTGGCCCCCACAAACTCGACTTCAATTCCGAGGCGGGCGAGATTGAAGAGGATCATGCGCAGGTTGTCGGGGGAGGCGTCTTCGATAATCACGTCACCGCCGGTGACGGCTGCGAGGATGATAAGGCTGCCGACCTCGATGTAGTCTGCGCCGAGGGTGATTTCCGCCGGGCCGAGATTATCCACGCCGTGGATTTTAAGTTCGTTACTGCCCACGCCGTCAATCCGTGCGCCTCTGGCGATCAAAGAGCGGCAGAGTTCCTGCACATGTGGTTCGCAGGCAGCGTTGCCGATGATTGTCGTCCCCTTGGCCAGCGCTGCGGCCATGATCGTGTTCTCTGTGGCTGTGACCGAGGCTTCATCAAGAAGAAGGTCGACGCCCATAAGCCGTTTCGGCGCGGTAATATGAATGTCGTCAACCGCCTCAACCTGCGCGCCCATCTGCTGCATGGCGATGAGGTGGGTGTCCAGTCTCCTGCGCCCGATGCGGTCGCCGCCGGGGAAGGGAAGGCGCACCTCGCCGAAGCGGTGGAGCAGGGGGCCGGCAAGAAGGATGCTGCCCCGTACTTTTCTGCAAAGCTCAAGGGGCAGGGATGAGATGCTCTTGATGTTGGAATTGTCGATAGTCACCGCATGCTCGTCGAGCCATGTGAGCTTTCCGCCCATGTTCTCGATGAGGGAGAGCATGGTCTTCACATCCCCGATCTGCGGCAGGTTGCGTATGGTGAGAGGGCCGTCTCCCAGAAGGGAGGAGGCGATGATCGGCAGGGCGGCGTTCTTGTTGCCCGAAGCCCGGATGGTTCCTTTTAGGGGGTGCCCGCCCTCTATCCTGAAACGTGACATGCAATTCCTTATTCATCGGTAAAAAAGCGATTTTAGCTTAATCTGGGGGGCATGTCAAGAAAGGCACCCGCTCAGGATAAGCTTTGGGTAAATAAAAAAGGGCGCGTTTCCGCGCCCTTCGTGCAAGGTCTTGCTGTTCCACTGTTTAGCAGGCGCTGCTGGCGCCGGAGATGGCGTAATTGCCCTTGTGGCGGTCGTTCAGCTCGCCGATCTTGCTCTTGTTCCAGTTCTCGATGCGGGAATAATAGCCCACGACGCGGGTCATGTGCTGGAGAACCTGGGGTTCGCGCTTCCCGACGAGAATCTCCTCGATTACGTCCCACTCGGCCTTCTCGATGGCTTCGATGGGAAGGCGGGTGGTGAGGCCGCTGGCAGTGTGCTCGACAACCACGCCGGGTTTGGCGCTGTCGGGCTTGTCCACGCCGATTCCCTTGAGGTTCTCGGCCGTTTCAACCTTGTCAAAAAAATCATTCAATTGCATGTCTCGCTCCTTTTCCCCTGATGTGACCACTGTCTATTGTGGTCGCTACCCCTCGTTACTCTATATCTGGTATCGACTATTCTCAAGGATGATATTATGGTTTCCGGTATTAGTTGTCAAGAAAAAGCGAAAACCAAGTTCCACCTACCTCTTCTTTAGACGTACTTTTATCTGGGAGTGCTTTGCTGCGATGCCATAAAAGCTTAATTGTAAAGGTATTAAGCTGGCTGACCCAAGCGCTTCATGGCCAGCCGGTTTCAATAAGGATTATTAGCAATATTCTGCCTGCGGGGAAGTCGTAGCAGTCTGAGTGCAGCTTGAGCTCAGATGTAATCAATGCCGCGCATGATGTGATCTCCGAGCAGCGTGCACGCTTTTTCTGCGTCACTTTCTTTTATGGCTTTCACTATTTCCCTGCGCTCGCTGTTTATTGATCGCGAATCTCCGGTGTTATAAGCGCGCAGATTGCGGTACGGGTATGTCCGTTCCTGAATTTTCCTCGCAAGCTCCCGCAACTGATTGTTTGGACAGGAGGAGATGATCAGTTCGTGCAATTGCCTGTCAGCCTCAATTGACGAAGCTCTGGTATCCGAATCTTCCTCGTCCGAATAGTCAATCAGTTTTATGATCGCATCAAGGGCATCTGGCGGAATATTGGCGGCGCCAAGGCGCAAGGCCGCAGTCTCGAGAATTTTCTGGCACTCGAATAATTCTCGCACCTCGCCATCATTCAGCTCGCGGACACAGCACCCATAACAGCGCACCTTTTCAACCAGCCCGTCCTGTACAAGTCTGGCAAGGGCTTCCCTGACAGGGGTGCGGCTTATCTTGAGCTGCTCCGAGATCTTTTCCTCGCCGAGCTTGCTGCCCGCCTCGATCTTGCCTGTTATGATCTGCTTAAGAAGATAGGCGTAAGCTTTTTCCGCTGGCTTGGCTGTTGCCTTGGCCTTACTCCCCATTCGCCACATCCATAAGCTTATGGTAGGCTCTTGCCAATCTCCAGAAGGGGGGATTTTCAGTGCCAAGCTTGAGCGAGAAATGCCTCGCCAGATCAAGCCCCATTATCATGTTGCCAAGGCTGTTGACGTGAAGGGGGTCATGCATGGCCGCCTTATACTCTTCCCTGAACTGCTGCTGGAACGGTATCCAGCGTTTATGATGGTCAACCAGATCGGAGCCTGTCTCTGCCGCAACATTTCTTACAACGTCCATGTACCGGCTGAATCTGTCGGTTCCGGCAAATTCCTCATCATCGAAAGCATAGTAGGTCTGATATACCAGTGTGGAGCCCAAGGCGCTCAATTTCTCGTATAGCTTCGTCAGATTGTCATGAAACTCCTGCTCGCTGACGTTGTTGTGCTCAAACGAATCATTTCCGCCCACGGTTATGAACGTCATGTCTGGCTTGTACATGGCAGCCTCGTCATCAAAACGGTTTAGCATGCATCCCGCCGTATTTCCTCCCACACCCGAATTTATGCACCGGGCCATGGTTGGATATGTTTCCTTGATACCGAGCTCAAGGCAGTCGAACCAGTGCATTCCTTCGAAAATACGCTGCGTGTTTGACGATCCGAAAGCCAGAATGCGCGGTCTGCGCGCCCTTTTTTCATCTTTTAACATTGAGAAAATCTTGCTGTGCATAATATGCCTCCTTTGATTGTATACAATAATATATTAATATATAAAGTCAAACGTCTTATGGTAAATAATATTGTGGTGGTTAATGCTGGATGACTAACCTGTCTTTGCCGCCGGAGCAATACGGCTTTTTTGTGCAAGCCAATCTGGCATGATTTTGCTGGTGTTCTGTATTCTTGCCGGAAATTTATGGGCTGGTTTCAGTACGTTGACATTTAATGTTGACATCTGTCAAGGTTCTTCGACGATGAAAATAAATAAAAAGCGCCACGGTTAATATAAGTGTTTGCCGTGGCGAATTTTAAATTTTGGTGCGAAGAGGGGGAGTCGAACCCCCACGGTTTTCACCACAGGATCCTAAATCCTGCGCGTCTGCCAATTCCGCCATCCTCGCGTTTTGTTTTTCTGGTGCGGTTCCTAAAATACCGGAAAGCATTCCCTTTTCAAGGGGTTTCTTCCGGGCATGGGCGCTTTTGCCGGAAAGGGGCGGCCGGACCACTTTTTTTTGCCCCTGCATTCCGGGAGATCATCCTGCGCGAGGAGTTTTTCTCTCCTTCTCCAGTATGGGGCGCAGGTATTCGCCGGTGTGGCTCTCCTTGCAATCGACCACGGTTTCCGGCGGGCCGGCGACCACGATATCCCCGCCGCCGCTGCCGCCTTCGGGGCCGAGGTCGATGATCCAGTCGGCGCACTTTACTACGTCCAGATTATGCTCGATAACGATAACCGTATTGCCGAGGTTGACCAGCCGGTTGAGCACATCCATGAGGCGTTTGATGTCGGCGAAGTGGAGGCCGGTGGTCGGTTCGTCGAGAATGTACAGGGTGTTGCCCGTGGATTTCTTGCTCAGTTCGGAAGCGAGCTTGACGCGCTGGGCCTCGCCGCCGGAGAGGGTGGTGCTGCTCTGTCCGAGCTTGACATAACCGAGACCCACATCGGCCAGAGTCTGCAGGCCGTCGCGCAGGGTGGGGACATTTTTGAAAAAGTGGTACCCTTCGGCGATGCTCATGTCGAGCACTTCCGAGATATTCTTGCCCTTGTATTTTATCTCGAGTGTCTCGCGATTATAGCGGTGACCCTTGCACTGTTCGCAGGTGACGAAGACGTCGGGGAGGAAGTGCATTTCAATGCGCATCACACCCGCGCCCTGGCAGTGTTCGCAGCGTCCGCCTTTGACGTTGAAGCTGAAGCGGCCGGGGTTGTAGCCCCTGATTTGCGCTTCCGGAACCTTGGCGAAAAGTTTGCGGATCTCGTCGAAGACGCCGGTGTAGGTTGCTGGGTTGGAGCGCGGGGTCTTGCCGATAGGGCTCTGGTCGATATCGATGATCTTGTCGATCTTCTCGGTTCCCTTTATCGCCTTGACTTTGCCCGGCTTCTCTTTCGAGTGGTTTATCAGCCGCGCCAGGGATTTGTAAAGCGTTTCGTTGATGAGCGTACTCTTGCCCGAACCGGAGACGCCGGTTACGCAGGTCAGTGTTCCGAGCGGAAAGGCGACGTTTACGTCGTTGAGATTGTTCTCGGTACAGCCTTGCAGGCGGATGGCGTTTGCCCTGATGTTTGCCTTGCGCCTCTTCTCAGGCACGGGGATAAACTCGTCTCCGCAGAGATACATGCCCGTAAGGCTGTTCTCCGACTTCATGACTTCTTCAACCGTTCCTTGCGCGACGACCTCGCCGCCGCGGTGGCCAGCACCGGGGCCGATGTCCACAAGGTAGTCGGCGGCGCGGATTACGTCTTCGTCATGCTCGACCACGATTACGCTATTGCCTGTGTCGCGGAGTTTGAGCAGGGTTGCCAGCAGGCGGTCGTTGTCGCGTTGGTGGAGGCCGATGGTCGGTTCGTCCAGCACGTAGCAGACGCCCACAAGACCGCTGCCCACCTGGCTGGCGAGGCGAATGCGTTGCGCTTCGCCGCCGGAGAGAGTCCCGGCCATGCGGTCGAGGGTCA
>JAFGWW010000174.1 GCA_016936955.1 Planctomycetota bacterium
AAGGATTTCGAATCGGCCGACATGGGACGCGTGGCCAACACCTTCGCCGGCGCTACCGACGCAATCTCGAAAATCAGGAAGACCGACGAGAAGAAACCTCTCGTTGGCGTTGTGGGCGAGATCTATGTCCGCAGCGACCCCTTCATCAACTCCAATCTCTGCCGCCGCATTGAAGAACTTGGCGGCGAAGCATGGCTCGCACCGATCAGTGAATGGATTCTCTATACCAACCACCTCAAGGGACTGATCTGTCAGGAGCAGGACAAGGGCTTCACCGCCATTCTCAAGAAGGTTCAGCAGTGGCTCGAGACAAACCTCTTCTTCGAGAAGGTCGAGCACATGTACGCCGAGATAAGCTCCCCCGTCCTCCACGACCGCCACGAGCACCCCATCGCCGAGGTGATGGAGCTGGGCATGAAATACCTGCCGTGGCAGTTCGAGGGCGAGGCGGTTCTTACCCTCGGCCGCGCGGAACTTTTCGTCAAAAAAGATGGCGCAAAGGCGATCGTCAACGCGAGCCCCATGTTCTGCATGCCCGGAACCCTGACTACTGGAATCTTCCCCAAGCTCGAGCAGGATCTGAACGTGCCGGTTATCTGCAACTTCTACGACGGCTCCGGCGACCCCAACCAGGCCCTCGTCCCGGTCATGCACTACCTCTGCGAAGACATGAAAGCAGCCAGCATATAACCCAAAAGCATCAGCAAACAAAAAGCCCTGCGCGTAATCCGTGCAGGGCTTTTTATGTTTATTATATTCGGCAAGGTTACAGGTATTTGTTCTCTCTGAAAAGCTTGGCCGTAACAAATCCGAAGGCCATTCCCGAAAGCATGCCAGCCCCGTGTGCCACATTTCCGATTGGTCCTATTATTCCGGTAAAGCAGAAAAAGAACCAGACAATAAAGAACCTGACCAGTTTCTTGTCCATCGAGAGCTTGCTTTTGGGATCAAACTTCGCGCGCATCCACAGAAACCCGAAAAGGCCGTACCCCACCCCGGAAAAGCCCATGCCGGGGCCGGAGAAATAGTATTGGGCAACGTTCGATATCACCCCGGTAAGAAGTACGATCAGGATAAGCAGGAATGAACTTTTCTTCTTCTCCACAAGGGTGCCGAACTGGTGGAGCCAGCCCATATTGAAAAGAAGATGGAGATAACCGAGATGGAAAAATATGGGGGTGATCAGGCGCCAGTATTCCCCGTGCTTGACCTCGGTGAGAAATACTCCGGGAACGCCGGGCATCTGGTCGCGGACAGGTTTGGAGTAAAGGGTGGTGTAATATTTCTGCAGCACCTCATTCTCGCTCCCGAATCCGCCATACATGGTGGCGAGAACGCAGGCGGCCATCAGTAAAAATGTAAGGGGGCCGATGCCAGTTACGGGCTGCCATTTTCCGCGAAGGTCGTAGGTATTGCGCTCGGCTTTTTTCTCCGCCTCCTTCAGCGCCTTCAACTTATCCTCGGCAAGGCGGGAGGCTTCGGTGAATTCCGGGTGTTCCGGATTTTCCATAAACCGCGCGAGCATAGCCTTGGCTTCGTCCAACTTATCGTCGGACTCGACCCATATGCGCCACGCGCCGTCTGGTTCGCTCTCAAGCTCGCTCCAGATATCGGCCGCTATCAGGACAGCGAGAAAAGTCTCAGCCCTTTCCTTTTCCGCAATGGTTCCGATGCTGCGCATTTTATAACAGTCTCCGGATCGGGGATATTAAGTGTGGAAATAAATATTACAGGATTAGAATCCTGCCGCAAGGATTTAATGTCGAGGGAGTGTGTAGATGGAGAGAGGGGCCGCCCGTGGGGGACAGGCAGCCCCGAGAGAGAGAACCCTGTCTGCCTTGCAGCAGAGAGAGATGGCTCACGTTTGAGATTTTGCTTACGCCACGTTATCTACCACCGCAACGTTCGACTCGTCATTCTTATCGTTCTGCGCACCAGAACTTGCCTGCGCCGAGATGGCCTGGCCACGGTTGTTGTAACCGCTGTAGGCGGATGAGTCATACTTCGTATACTGGGCCTGCAGGCTCAGCACGGTCTGGTAGGCCTGAATATTTGCGTACACGCCGTCGGTGCCGGACTTGCTCTTGTCGAGGCCGTTTTTCACGAAATCATCAAAGCCTTTGAAGACTATCTCGTGGGTCTTGTCCACGTCTTCCTGAACTTTATCGGGAACCTTGCCGAGAATTCCCATTGCCTGATCGAAGCCTTTCTGCACCGCGTTGCCGATGTAATCGGCAAACTTGCCGCGCGAGTCTTCCGTGTCGCCGCCTTCCTGGGCGTAGCTGCTTTCCGGGAAAAAGCTCAGGGCGAAATCGAGGATGCGCCCCGCCGTGCTCTCGGGCGAGAAGTAGTCCATCAGACTCTGGAGCGGGTCTGCGCTCTGCGTGCCGTCGGCGGAAGAGGGGTCAGTCACGCCCTGCCCCGCCTGCAGGCTCAGATACTCAAAGCTGGCATTAAATGAAAAATTCATCTGCTGGGTCTGGACGCCGTTGGCGGTCTGAATCGAATTGACGGCCTGATAGTTTATCTGGAACTGAACCTTGGCGTATTGGAGGCTATAGTTGGTGGCGGAGGAGAGGTCAAGTTGATCAAGCCCGACATTATTAAGCAAATCCTGGACATAATTATCCATACCGCGGTTCTGGGTCTGCGATTTCATGGTCTCGGGAGAGACCACGCCCGCATCCGAGCTTTCCACCGCGGAGGAAGATGTCGGCAGATTTTTCGACAAACCGCCGTTTAAAAGGTCATAAATACTGGAAAATCCGTTTTGAAGTTGATCCAACATATCTCATCCCTCTCTCTGCGGGCTCACAGCCCTTTACCATCCCCGGCTTCCCTGCCATATTCTTATTAGCGGACATAGTTGGCTGCACTTTACCAAAAAATCAATTTTTACCCTATGAATCGCCAAGTGCTTTAACTACAGAAGTTAAAAGGGGAAAACCGGCATTGCAGCCATTATTATCGGACACTTTTCCTAAAGAAAAAATCGTGCTTGACGGAACAAAGGAGAGCGGCGAAAATCTGACAATATATAATATACGCACTCGGCGTATATTCGTAATGTCATGCAGTTCAATTCTTTACGAATCTGAGGGGTATGAAGCGATATGCCAGGGACAACATATTCCAGCATGGTGGACAAGCTTTCCGGTGTGCGGGTTCTCGTAATCGG
The DNA here is from genome assembly GCA_016936955.1 of Planctomycetota bacterium. Taxonomy (GTDB): domain Bacteria; phylum Planctomycetota; class SZUA-567; order SZUA-567; family SZUA-567; genus JAFGWW01. Next base: position 3,179 of record JAFGWW010000174.1, read on the forward strand.
AGACGCCATGCTCGACCATTACATAATCGGCTCGGTGGACCGCATCTCACCCGAAGCGCCGGTGCCGATCGTCAATGTGGAGAATGAATTCGACC
>JAFGWW010000175.1 GCA_016936955.1 Planctomycetota bacterium
GCTCGATGCGCAGGGCAAGGGGCTTAACCTTACCTTGTCGGAAGACCCCATGCTCCTCTTCTTCGATTCGGCGGATCTTAAACTTGCCGATAAGCTTGAAAAACCGACCATTTCTCTTGTTGGCGCCATACCGACCATCGTCAAGGGCGGCGAGGTAAAGCTGACTTTCAATATCGGGAATGAGCCTGTCGAGAATCTTTCCCTAACCGCGCCCATGGGTTGGAACGTTGGCCCCATGAAGGTGGAAGAGCAGGGCATCGGTTTTCTAACCGTAACCTGCCCAGAACGCACCGACGCTCGTGTTGGCATGCTGACCCTTCAGAGCAAGAGCAAGGGGGGAGAGCTCAGCCTTCCCCTGCCTGTCATCGGGAAAATCGCTCTGCGCGTTGTACCTGAGCCGATCACGAACGGCAAGGGTGGGCTGCACGTTGAGATTATCAACAACGGCATAACCCCGGAAAAGGTAAGCTACGATATTTCCATGCCTGAAGAGATTGAGATGGAAAAAGGCACCTTCCATAAGAGCCACGCCCGTCCCTTCACTCCAAAATTCGAGGGTGAGACAAAGGGTGAGGCTGTGGTGGATGCTGGCAGCAGGAAGGTCATTGTCCTGCCTGTCGGAAATCTCGATTACAAGTGCATATACAAGGCGCGCGTAACCGTAGTCAACGCGAGCGGCGAGCGGGTTGAATCCGAGCGCTTTGTCTCCGGCTTTGCCGGGGTTCCTAAGGTTGCCGCACCTCTCACGCTCGATATAGCCAAGGATGAGAAAGAGTGGGCCAAGGCGATGCCGCTCACGATCAATGAAGAGAAACAGTATTACTGGCTCCGCAAGACCGACAACGAGGTCGGCTCCTGGGATGGCCCGGAAGACCTTTCCGGCACGATCCGCTTCCTCTGGGACGACCAGTATCTTTATCTGCGTGCCGACATTGTCGATGATATCTATCTACATGCCAAGAAAAACGGCAGCCTCTGGGCGATGGACGGGTTGCAGATGCTTATCGACCCCGCCCGCGAGTCTTCCGAGAAATCGGGCTATTATGATATCTCCATGGGGGACGGCAGCAAGGGCAATCAGGCGTGGTGCCACTCTTCGGCCCATCCGTCGGTTCTTGCCGGAGAGGCCAAGGGCATTATTCTCAAGTCCTTCCCCTCGACAACAAGCAAGGGCGGGCGCATTCAGGTTGCAGCTATCCCGTGGGCCCATATCGCCCCCTTCAAGCCTGTGGCTGGAAATAACCTCGGTATCTGTGTAATCTTCAACGAGGACGATGGCCCCGGCCGCGGGAGCTTCATGGGCTGGTTCGGCTGTGCCCACTCCAAGCAGCTTGATCTTGTGGGAGACCTGATTCTGCAATAAGCTCTTCGCAGTGAAGTTAAGCATATAATCATTCCGCCGTGCAGCCATTCAGGTTTGCACGGCGGACTTTTTTATATCATGATGTCTCTTGTAAACTTGACCTTCTGTGTGGATGATATAAAATAACGAAAGCTACATTACCTCTCAGACTGAAGGATTAGCAATGAATGATTTGGACGCTTCTGTTCTGCTGGTCGATGACGACGAAGCAATTCTGCACTCCCTTGTCCGAACTTTAAGGGTTACCAAGCTTCCCGTCATCACAATGTCATCACCCGTCAAGGCTTTGGAATGGCTTGGCGAGAACACGGCTGCCGTCATACTTGCGGATTACCATATGCCGGAGTTGAACGGGATTGAGTTCCTGCAGGCTGCAAGCAGCGTAAGCCCAAATGCGATCAGAATTATGCTCAGCGGGGCAGCCGATTTGGGTACGGCGCTCGATGCGCTTGATAAAGACCTGGTTGAGAGATATATAAGCAAGCCTTGGGATCCTGATAAGCTTCGCAAGACGGTCAAGGATTCCTACACCAGATTTATGGAAAACGGAACGGATAATCGGAAGGTGCCGGGATAACGTCCTCCATACGTACAATCGCGCTAAATGCGTAAGGGTTTGATAATAAAAGACTTATCTGTGATTAATAATTGCCTGCCTAAAGTCACACCAATAATAGCGTTAATTTTATCAAAAAGAATGTAACATTGTACACTTGGCGGCAACTTAGCTGTAAAGGGATGATGTTATGGTTGAGATTAATGATCTAATCAAAGCGGCGAAAGAGGGCGAGCGCGAGGCCTTTGGGCTTATCGTTGGCGAATATCAGGGCATGGTGCGCGGCTATATCGCTCTACAGATATTCGATACCGACCAGGTTTTTGATCTTGCGCAGGAGACGTTCATAAGCGCATACACCTCGTTGTCATCATTTAGTGGGGATGACTTTGGCGGGTGGCTTCGCGGAATAGCCAGAAACCTGTGCCTCCAGCATATCCGTACCGAGGCACGGCGAAAAAATCGCGAGAAAAGCGCAATGGAGAAGCTGTTCCTGCAGAGGCAGGAGGATTATGACGAGATCGGGCCCCAGAGGCTGGATCGTTTGCAGGGATGTCTCCAAAGGCTTAAAGAACAACAGAAAAACTCATATGAAGCGATATGTCTTCATTATTTCAAGGGGCGTTCGACAGAAGATATCGCCCAGGAAACCGGGCGCAATTCATCTTCAACGCGCGTATTGCTTATGCGGGCGCGAATTGCTTTGAGGGCATGCCTTGAGAGAGCTCTGGCTACATGAAGGATCGTATTATGGATAAACATCTGGAAGAAATGTGGCTGGCCTACGTTGAAGGCAAACTTTCCCCCGAACAGGAGGAGACGCTTGCTGCCGAGTTGCGCAAGAAACCTGAGCTGATGGATGTCGTGTATGGCGACATGCAGATGGATTCACTATTGAGGCAAATGAAAATCTGTGACAAGGAATTTGTCGGCAGTGTACAGGAACGCCTGAATGCTTGTGAAAGCCAGCAAGAGTTTACCGAGTGCGTTATGTCAGAAATTTCCGGTGACAAGAAAGGCGCGACCGGGAAGCACAGGGCTCGTCGTAAAGCCAGAAGGGTGGATGCCCCCCATTCACGAAAACTATCCCTGTGGTTGCCTATGTCTGTGGCTGCCGCTTTTCTGGCGCTGATTAGCGCACATCTGATTAATATCCACAATGTCGACTCTGCACGCAAGAGCATCATGCCTGTAGTGGTTAAGATAAACGGTTCGGCCCATATGGCATCTGATTCGAATATTGTCCTGAGGCAGGGTGATGTTCTGGCACCGACTCAAACCATATACACCCTCGCAGATTCTTCGGTCAATCTGGCGTATCCGGATGGCACCGTGGTTGAGGTGGACGCGAATACGCGAGTCAGGATGATGGATGGTCCCGATGGGAAAGCAGGGAAAAAACTCAAAATTGAATACGGCCGCCTGCTGGCGGATGTCGCTCCTCAGCCTGCCGGTTATCCAATGCAGATATATACCGAACAGTCTGTTACCGAGGTTCTCGGAACCAAGTTCACCCTTGAAAGTGACAAGACTCACACGCGCCTTGATATGACCAGAGGAAAGGTAGGGTTCACACGCCTTCTTGACAGGACAACTGCTATTGTAACGGCCGGACAATACATTGATACCGTCGACATGATTGTGCACGAATTAGATGCTGATAGCAGGCAGTCAAAGAATGCCCTTGGCGCAATTAACCAAGGGGCAGGCAGTCAAAAAAATCAGGATCCGTTTGTCGCAGGGATTAATTTTGGCGGGGAGAGCGTTGTTCTTGATGGACACCGCTGGATGGGCCACAAGGAAGCTCTTGATAATGGCTTGAGTTTTACGCCAGCAGGTAAAGCTAACGCGATTACGACCGAAATCCCGGTTCCTGATGCGAACCTTTCACGTGTTCTTAATACCGCTGCGTGGGTTTCTTTTGAGACAATGAATGTCTCATATCCGCTTGATAATGGCAAATATGAAATCTATCTGTACGTAATGGAAAACTATAATCCTAACAAGCGTAAGTTCGACGTTCTTGTTGAGGGTAAAGTCGTGTCAACGGGAATTGGCTTGCTGGCGATGGGCCAGTGGAAAAAGTACGGTCCCTATGCAGCCAATATCACTGACGGTAAGTTGGATTTGACGTTGAAACAAGACATCGACAGCCCGCACGTAATGGGGATGCTTGTGGAACGGGTCGGGGCGGTCGACGGCAACTAGATAAATAAACCATAACCGATGTTAAGCAAATTAAATCATTCTTATGAATGACGTGGTGGCACATTGTCTTTTGAAGGAGGAATCGGATGGAGTATAAAATCAGATGGCTTGAATTAGTGGCGGTGTTATTTATGTTCTTTGGAGGAGGGGTGTGCGCTTTTGGTGCCAATATCGTTTCAGGCAGCACTAATCCACCACAGCGTGGAGTGTATGAAGTATCAATAACATGTACAGATAGCGTAACGAACCCTTATGTAGACGCGACCCTTACGGTAACCTTTACCCGGCCAGACGGCTCCAAGGTGACGGTGGATGGTTTTTACGACGGCTCGAATGTGTATAAGGCAAGGGCTTATTGTGACAAGCTTGGGAGCTGGTTGTGGACAAGCGCATCTAATAAGGCAAGTCTGAATGGGAGGCAGGGAAGCTTCACTGTTGTTGCCTCCACCCTGAAGGGAAAGCTTAGCCATCATCCGCAGGATTCACATCAGTTTGCTTACGACAACGGCGAGTGGTTCCTTCATGTCGGCGACACCGGCTATCGTTATGTCTGCGATGGAGAGCCCTACTGGCAAGAGTATATTGATCAGGCAGCCCAGATGGGGGCAACCAAGATCCGCACCTGGTTTAACGACTCGCGTTCCGGTGTGCAGGGCCTTTGGGAAACGGGAGACAGGACGCGTTTTAATCTCAGTTATTGGCAGGAGATTGACCGTCGTGTAACCTACGGCCTCAACCAGCATCCTGGAGTCATTCTTCAGCTGATCCCGTACGGTGAGGACTCGACCGAGCTTACGCGTTACTATAATGATGATCCGAATTCGAAGCGCATGATGCAGTATGCCCAGGCGCGTTTTTCCGCATTCCCGAATATCCACTGGTGTATTTCAAATGACCGCGATA
>JAFGWW010000176.1 GCA_016936955.1 Planctomycetota bacterium
CTGCTGAGGTGCGCGATATCTGGCGCAGGATCAGAAATGATGCGGCTGTAGGCGGTTCGCACAGCGCCAATTTCGCGCGCGGCCTTCTTTAGGGGAACCCCCAATTCGCACTGCAAAACCCCTGTTTATCCTTGCCAATTCCTGCAATTAAATGTATTCTCTTTGCGAATCAGACGGGGCGGTGCGCCTGTAGGCCCTCTCCCCGAAAGTATCTACCGATTGATATACCGAGGAATGGTCATGGATGAGTCTGCAATCTTACGCGTGGGCGATAATGAATATTCGCTTCCGATCCTAACCGGCAGTGAAGGCGAGAAGGCTCTTGATATCTCGAATCTTCGCAAGGACACCGGTTTAATTACCTATGATAACGGGTTTGGTAATACCGGTTCGTGCCGGAGCGCCATAACCTTTATCGATGGAGAAAAGGGCATCCTCCGTTATCGCGGCTATGACATTGACGAACTCGCGGAGCACTCCTCTTTTGTTGAGACGGCTTACCTGCTGCTTTATGGTGTTTTGCCGACGAGTGAGGAGCTGCGTCAGTTCAGCCGTGTGCTCAACGAGTCGTCCCTGATCCATGAAGATATGCATCACTTCTTCACCGGCTTTCCGCGGACCGCCCACCCCATGGGAATTCTCTCGACGATGGTCGCGTCGCTCGCCGCGTTCTATCCGATACCGGATGAGCCGACAACGGAGGAAGAGCAGTATATCCTCGGCAGCCTTATCAGCCAGGTGCGCACCATAGCCGCCTTCTCTTATAAAAAATCGATAGGCGATCCGATCGTCTACCCATCCATTCACTGCAGGTTTGTGGAGAATTTCATGAATATGATGTTCTCCTCGCCGGTGAAGGAGTATCGCACTGATCCTGATCTTCTGCGCGCGGTTGAGGTTTTCCTCATCCTCCACGCCGACCATGAACAGAATTGCAGCACCTCGACCGTCCGCATGACCGGCTCGAGTCTGGCCAATCTTTACGCCGTGGTCTCTGCTGGTATCAGCGCCCTTTGGGGTAAGCGTCACGGCGGGGCGAATCAGGCGGTAATTGAAATGCTGCAGCGCATACACCAGAGCGGAGACGACGGGCGCAAGTTTAGCGAGCAGGCCAAGAGTGGTAAAGGCTCGGAGCGTCTCATGGGCTTTGGCCACCGCGTTTACAAGAATTACGACCCCCGCGCAACGGTGCTCAAGAAGATCTGCCACCGCGTGCTGAACAAGGACGGCGTGAGCGATCCGCTTTTCGATATCGCCCTGCGTCTGGAGGAGGCGGCGCTATCGGAGGATTATTTCCTCAAGCGCAACCTCTATCCGAATGTCGATTTCTATTCGGGCCTGATCCTGCGAGCGGTCGGCATCCCGCAGGATATGTTCACCGTGCTCTTCACCATCGGCCGCATGCCGGGGTGGCTTGCCCGCTGGCGCGAAATGCATCTGGAGCCGGGCTTACGCATTGCCCGCCCGCGCCAGATCTATACCGGCGAGAACAAGCGCAATTACGTCCCGATCAAGGATCGTTGATCAACTGGCGTGTGCAAGGCTTATCACTTATAAATCGCGGCGGGTTTTCCTCGCCGCGATTTATTTTTAACTCTGGTGATGGATGCCGCAGAGCCGGGTCAGTTCCTCTGCGGTTTTTCGCACAGCACCGCTCCGCTCAGCCAACTCACTCTTATTGGTCATAGCTATCACTCCTGCAGGGGCATTGAACCCGAAGACGAAGCGCGGCCCCGCATGTTTTGGCGAGAAAACGGGCGCGGTTATCCTGTCTATCCGCAGGTTTACCTCCGCGTTTTCGATACAATACCCGTCTTTCCTGATTCTTTTCAACTTGTCCAGGTAGCTTTTCATGGTGAATGTTTTAGCCGAATTGTAATCGCGCCAGAGATGATAGACCGTTTTCTGTAGTTCCACCGGTTTCCACGCCAGAAACATTTGCGCAAAGCCGTGGGTCGGTAGCATGGGGCGTTCGAAGCCGGGGTGGGAAAAACCCGTGCCGATGCGAGAGTCCACTTTGCAGGCGATTTTCATGGTGATGCGGTTCAGGGGGGCGAAGATTCCGCAGGAAAATCCTGTGTCATGGGTAAAAGACTTCAGAACGGGGAGCATGTGTTCAAGCAGTTTCTGCTCCCGGATTTCTTTTTCATGATCTGATGGTGAATTGCCGGGAATCCTCCCGATAGTATACATTCGTCCGTGTTTCTCTATGGCTCCCAGCTCGGTCAGGCTTGTAAGGAGGCGGCTAAGGGTTGAGTTTGACGCCTCCGGAATCTCCTCCGAGATCCGCTTGAAGCGCACCGCCCCCTCGTTTTCAATCAACCCAAGAATGGTGAAACTTCGCCTAAGAGCCATGATTTCTGACATATTAGCAAGCCTTTATGCAGGGGCATTAATGTTGAATTAGTACCTATATAGGAACTTAAAACATCAAATTGATTCTGGCAAGCCGAAAAATCCCTGGAAATTTGCATAATTGACCGCGTGTTGGGTAGTATTCAGGCAGGAACAGCGAGAGCGACAGAATGAGTAAACCTTTCACGACAAGGAGCAACTAATGGGGACGCGGCCAAATATTCTTTTCCTGCTCAGTGACGAGCATAGTTTTCGTTTCATGGGTCACACTCCGGTTGAGGCCGGGGGCGAGGCGGATGTCGAGACGCCGACCATTGACAAGCTCGCTTCGCAGGGAACCGTTTTTACCGATGCCTATTGCCAGATGCCGCTCTGTACGCCAAGCAGGATCAGCTTTCTCTGTGGCAAGGAGGTGCGCAAGAGTGGAGCGTGGTGCAACGAGAGCGAACTCCGCCCGACCCTCGACACCATTCCTGGCACCTTGGCGAAGGGTGGGTATTCGACCTGTCTTGTGGGTAAGATGCATCTGGGCGGCAATCTGCAATACTGCGGATTTCAGTATCGGCCGTACGGCGATCTTTCCGGAAAATGCGGGCATCAGTGGGAACCACTCGGAGGAGAGCATGGAGGAATGCGCGGGCGCACCAGCGTTTGTGTCGGCGTTACCGAAATTCCCCAGAGCCAGCTTCAGGAGGAGATTGTGGCAACCGAGTCCCTCTCTTGGTTACGCGAGCAGCGCCACCGCAATCCTGATCAGCCATGGTTCCTCTGTGCATCTTTCAGCCGTCCACATTTCCCTCTGACAGCCCCGCAGCGCTGGATAGACCGTTACTCGCCGGATAAGATCAGCCGCCCCAAGGTAGGGAAGTCCGGCGATGCGTGGAACCATCCGATGAGTGAAGGCATGCGCGAAGGGTTCAAGGCTGATGAAATCGGTGACGAAGAGATGATGCGTGCCCGCGCCGCATACTTTGCCTGCGTCTCCTATCTTGACGAGATACTGGGCGACATGATCGCAAGGCTTGATGCGGCAGGGTTCTTGGATAACACGATAATTGTCTACTCCTCCGACCATGGTGAACTCGCGGGCGAGCATGGGGTCTGGTGGAAAAACGGTTGGTATGAAGGCTGCACCCGCGTTCCCTTCATCGTCTCGACCCCGGAACAGAGGAGGGGGGAGCGCCCTGCGAAACGGCTTGAGACCCCGGTTGCTCTTCTTGACCTCTTCCCCACAATGTGCGGGTTTGGCGATGTTGAGTGCCCATCAGGGCTTGACGGC
>JAFGWW010000177.1 GCA_016936955.1 Planctomycetota bacterium
CATCGCGGCAGTTGCTGCCGAGTCTCTCCCATGTAATGTCACTGAAATCACCGTAGCTCTCACCGGTTCCCGCATAATCGAACGTTATCAGGCTCCACCCCGCCGCAACGCAGGCCAGCCCCAGTTCGTGAACGGGCCGGACGCATCCTTTGCGCTCTTCCGCGAGGGGAAGGAATACCAGCACTGCCCGTTCGGCCTCGCCGTAACGCGTGGCGCTGAGTCCGCAGTCGGAGGATTCTATTCTGAAAGGGGCGGCGCTTGTCACAGTGCTTTTATCTTCTCGCCCACGCGTTCAGCGATCGACTTGACCGTATCGAAGTTCTTAAGCATAAGCTCCTCGTCCTCGAAACTGATCTCGAAGTCTTCCTCGAGGCCGACGATCATGTCGAAGAGGCGAACCGAGTCGACGCCGTGCTCGTCGGTTAGGCTCTCATCGGACGACAGATCTTCCGGGGAAATATCGAGGAAAAGTCGTTCGACAATTATTTCCTTGATATGCTGTTCGATGTTTTCCGGTACCTCAGCCATCTGGAGCCCTCCATATTGTGGTGAATGGATTATTTATCCACTCTTGGCGCTTCCAAGTCAAGGGTTGTTTGCCCGCCTGCCGAGGCGGGGCTCTTCTTCAATTCGTCGATAAGGGCGGTGGCCGCCCTGATTTCCGCTGCGCTTCCGTTTCTGGTTATGGCGTCCTGCAGCAGGATAGAAGCCTTTTCCTTCCTGTCCGGTTCGTCGCTCTGAAGGCATAACCTTGCCAGTTGCAGTGGCCCTGCCATCTCGTCTGGCATAAGCCGGGAGACTCTCTGCCAGTGGAACGATTCGGAAAAGCCGGACATGGGGACGACGGTGGCGCTTTTTTCGCGCATATCCCCGGCGTAGTGGCTCATGATGCCGACTGCGATGAGCGTTGCCGCGAGATAATAACCTGCGGCCTTTACCGCGCGGACGTGGTCGTGGTGGGCGATGCCGATCTCGGGGTTGTTCTCCGCCGCCTTGAGAAAGGCTACGCGTTCGGCAATGCTCATGTGGTGCCAGCTTTTTGCTGCGCGGATGTTGCCGTAAGCGGCACCGATCTTCTCCAGCGCCCTGACAAGCGGGGTGGCGCTGCCGAGGATGTCGAGAGAGGTAAGGTCGGCCTGTCTCTCCATCCTGCGCGAGATAAAGGCGAAGCCGAAACGGATATAGGCCGCGAGGACGATTACCACGAGCGGAACCTGCTCCAGCGGCGAGAGGCTGAGACTGCCGATCATGGATTCGAATGTCTCCATCAGAGCTATCGTAACCAGCATATAGAAAAGCAGGTGGCGGTGACGTACGTGGCCCATCTCATGACATACGACTCCGTCAATCTCCTCCTCTGAAAGTTTTTCTATCAGCGCGCGGCTCAGGAAGAGGTAACGGAATGGGGGGAACAGGCCGACCGCTGCTGCGTTTACCATTGTCCCGCCGCCGAGGTTCCAGATGAAAATGTTGGAGAATCTGACGCCAGCCTTCTCTTCGAGTTCGTTTACCCTGCTGCGCAGTTTTCCCTGCGGGAGTTTTTTGCAGCCCCAGATCATGGTAAGGAGAAAGGGAAACGTCCAGACGCAGAGGAAGAGCATGATGTATATGCCTGCCATTATAGTCATTGGCGAAACAAGGTTGCTTATGCTCTCGTTGTTGGCGTTGATATATCCGATCATGAATGTAGTCGGTATGGCCAGAAGAAGAATGAAGAAGCTGTATTGTGCCTTGTGGACAAGAAATGAACGCATGCTCCAGTTGTCCGGCGTGCACTCGCGATGAATCCTGTAAAGAGGAAGCCATGAGCCGATGCTGAATATTATGTATGGAAGCAGGCCGAAGATACACTCGGTGATTCCGCTCTTCGAGGTGATGCCCATATGGGAGGTGATGGTAAAGGGCCAGTCGCTGTTCTTGAGGAATGTCCAGAACAGGGCAATGACCATGACCTTTGCCGCAACGTCAAGCGCACCGGCTGCGGAACGCCTTGCGGTGGAGCCAAGCTTTTTGCGGTTGACGAATATCTCTGTAATGCGTCCGGCGAGATAGAGAGAGAGTGGTATTGTCAGGGCGATAGCGCCAAGCCACCCCAGCGCGTCGTATGCGCTTCGTGGTGCGGGGGAGCCCCCTTCCTGAATGTAGGCGAGGAGGATCATGATGGCGGCAATGGTATCTATGGGAAGCAGCACTTGGTGCCTTTCCTGTGTGGTGAAACGTTAAGATGTAATGTCGGCGGTTATTTGCGGGACGCCTTATCCAGAGCTTCTTTGGCGAGGCTGTTCAGCTTGCCTTTAGAGTGCTCCACAGCGCGCGCCAGAAAACGCTTCGCCATGCCTTTCTCGCCAAGCATAAGGTGGCTGCTGCCGAGGTAGTATTCGTATATGGCAAGCGACTCGGCGCTCGCTCCGTTATGCCAGGCTTTGACGTAATTTTCGTACCACCCCTCTATAAGCTCTTCATAAGGCTCGCAGAACTTCTCGTCGCTCTGGATAAAATCACCTTCAGCGTTACGTGCATAGATTGACATCCAGCTTGGCGGATCAAGTTCGGAGGTATCGGCATCTTGGGGAATCTCCAAGGGCGCCTGATTTACAAGTAATTCATCCACGCCGTCCTTGTCGAGATCGAGGTTGATTATGGTCGGGTCCTGCTGCACCGCGAGGGTGTTGAACTTGACCTCAGGAAGGCCTTCGTTGGGGAAGATGTATCCCCTGTGCCAGGCTACATACCGTCCGTCTTTCTGTTTGCCGTAGATGGAAACGGTTACCAAACCTTTGGCCTTGCCGTCAATGTCGATTATACGGGCGGAAGCCCCGAAAATCTCCGACTTCGGGGTATCGAGGTGGACGCCATGCGGAAGGGATGCGCCTTCGAATCCCTTCGACGCTTCATAGACGACGCTTCTCCTGAGGAGGATTGGTTTGTTGTTGCTGTCGCGCTTGCATATAAGGACAACAAGTTTGTCGATCGGGGTAGAGTCGGCTCTGGGACCGTCGTGGATCGAGGCGAGGATGACCTCTTCCTCCACGCCGTCTGCATTGAGGTCGCCGGTTGTCTTGCCGCGAACCCAGAACCAGCTTTTGTCGTTTAGGGGCTTTATATATTCCTTGAGCATGTCGTCGTAAATATTCATCTGATCGCGGCCGAAATTCTGAAAGCCGATCGACATGCACCCGCAGATCATGAGCGGGAGAATCATGATGGATAAATATATTCCAGCCTTGTGCTTCATGCGAGCCTCCAAGTGTTGAATTTTATGAAATGGGGATTTTGAAGAAGACCGTGGTGCCGACATTCAACTCGCTCTCGATCCAGATCTTTCCGCCGTGCCCTTCCTCGATAATCTGCTTGCAGATAGGCATGCCGAGGCCGGTGCCGACAGAGTGGTGGTCAATGTTTTCGATCTGCTCGAATTTGGAGAAGACGCGGTTGAGGTTTTCTGGTGCGATGCCGATGCCGGTGTCCTTTACCGATACGGTTATCGTGTCGCCGGGTATCTCGGGGAAGGGCTCCGTGTTCCTGCCGGTAATGGTTATGTTCCCACCCTCGGGGGTAAACTTGATCGCGTTCGAGATCAGGTTCATCAAGACCTGCATGATGCGGTCGGAGTCGATCCTTGCAACTGCGAGGTTATCGGCAAGATCCACGATGAGTTCGATATCCTTCTGCGACGAGAGGGAGCTGCTGCTGGCGATGGCGGTGCCGACAACGTCCGCGATGTTGAGCTCTTCGAAGTGGTAATCCATCTTGCCCGCTTCGAGTTTGGTAAGGTCGAGGACGTCGTTGATCAGACGGCTCAGGCGGCCACCCTCGCTGTGGATGATCTCGAGATACTCCTTGCGCTCCTCCTCCGTGTCGACCATGCCCTCCATGAGCAGGGTTTCCGAGTATGCCATGATCGAGGTCAGGGGGGTGCGGAGTTCGTGGCTCACCAGCGAGAGGAAGTCGTTTTTCATGGAGTCAAGCTCGCGGAGTTTCGCCACCTCACGGCTCAGTTTGAGGTCGCGGGAGATAAATACATAACCTGTCGGCTCTGTCCCCATTCCGCTGTGCATGGGGGACATGCTGATGCCGAGGATCTCCTCCGTGCCGTGGACGCTCAGGATAAGCTCCTGTTCTTCCTGCAGGCCGCTGCGTATCAGGCGGCCGATCAGTTCGGAGACCTTTTCCGGCAATACCTTATCATATGGTTGGCCCAAGGCGTCGCCGCGCCGGGTGTTGAACATGAATTCAAGTGTGCTGTTGATAACGTTTATCTCGCCGTCCTTGCCGAGGGCGAGAATGCCGTGGGGGACGGTTTCAACCACGTCGCTGATGGTGGCGCGGGTTTCTTCAATGCGTTTGCGGAAATTTATGGTCTCGATCACCGCCGCAGTTTCACGGGCGAGCATGGTTAGGAGGGTCGAGAGTTCCTGCGAGAAATTAGAGGGGTCAAGCTCAAGCCACAGAATAATGAGCCCCACCATGCCTGTGTGTCCCGCGAGAGGCAGAAGGAGGATCGAATTTATTTCCTCGTCCGAATTGTCGTTCTCCACCGGGAGGATGGCCAGCTCCTGATTCTTGCAGGCCCAATCCGTCATGGCGCTGTCGACTACAAGTTCTTCAGGGCACATCTCGCGTTCGAGCTGGAGCTTCCCCTGATCGTCGCAGAGGTATTGGCGCATGTAAATGAATTCGAGGCCGTCGTCGAGGAGAACCTCCATCTGGTCGAGGGTATCGTCTATTGTGTGGCATTTCTGCACGCTCAGGAGCTTGGCCTGAAAAGCGGATAGCCGCTGGAGTGAATGGGCAAGATCCTCGTTGAGGCTCTGGAGCCTCTCGATCTTCTCCTCCAAGGACATGCTGTCGTTGTTGGCTATTGAGTAGGATGCGGTCATGCCTACCTTTCGATCATGTCAAAGAAATCCTGGGCTTTCTGAAGCTCTTCGATCATCGTGGCGATTGATTCGTCGAGGAACTTGTAGCTCAGATTGTAGTACGACCAGAGAGCCGGGTCTATCTGGGGCATCCGGTCGTCTCCCGGATTGCCCACCCCGAGCGCCCGGGAGAGGATATTGCCTATATGTACTGCTGCCACAATCTCGCGGTCTTCCCTCGCCTTCATCGGGGTTAGGTGAAAGCGTATCGCGTTATGCAAAAGCGAAGGGAGTTTCCATTTTTCCGAGATCCATGTTCCCACCGTGCTGTAGGTGAAGCCGAGATGCTCTTTCTCCGCCTCGTTGATGAGGCATTTCTTTTCTTCAATAATGTCGCGGACCGTTTGGTATTCGTCGGAAAGGTACTGGTCGAGGATGAGTTTGCCGAGACCGTGGATAAGGCCGCCCACGAATGCGTCTTCCGGTTGGAGGCTGCCGCCAATTGCGCGCGCGGCAATCTGGGCGCCGATGGCGGTTCCCAGGCTGTGTTCCCAGTGTCCGGGCATATCCAGAAGGTTGGCCTTGCGCCCTTTCGATAGATCGAAGACCGAGGCCGTCATGACCACGTTTTTTACCTTGTTGAAGCCGATGATAACCACCGCGTGCTGGATGCTCTTGATCTGTCCGGGGAAGCCGTAGAAAGATGAGTTTACGAGCTTGAGAACCTTACCCATCAGGGCCTGGTCCTTCTCGATCATCTTGCCCACGTCGCTGGCATTTGTTTTCGGTGATTGGGCCATGGCGATGATTTCCCGCGCCACACTGGGGAGCGTCGGGAGATCCTGAATGGATTCAATTTTCCTCCTCACCTTGTCGGAGTCGAGAACCATTTGTGTTGTGCCTTTATGATTGCAGGTTAAGTTGCTCTTATGTCATACTGGAAATAATGTCGATAGTTCCGCTTCAGTCACCGGCTGAGCCTGATCCCGGGGATTTTCTTCCCGCCTTGGTGGGTCAGAACCAGATGGCGAACGGTCAGGCGCTTGAGTTCTTCCATTACCTCATCGCCAGACGTATTGCTGAACCTTTCGGCGATGATGGCGGCGATGTTGCGCATCGCCTCGCGCTCCTCCGGGGTGATGGTAGGTTTTTCCGGCTTCTCTTCCTCCACGCCGATCGCCTTGAGGGTTGTCTCGCTTTCGTTGTCGACAACCATTACCTCCTCGACTCCCCATTTGGCGAGCCGCTTGATATACATGGGGGTCAGCCTCGCCCCTTCCGGCATGACCACGCGCCCCTTGTCGTCCATGACCTGTTGGGACAGCATCATGCCCGGTTGCAGATCGTTGATGCCGCATTTGCGGACGCTCATATTGCATTCTCCGTTGTCTGCACAAAACGCACTATATCCCGGAATACCTTTTGCACGAAAGTATTCCAAAATTAATGCCTCTATTCCACTTATGAGTATTGCTGATACTGAAAATGTGTCAAGGGAAAAGGGGCGGCTTTGGGTGTTAATCTGGTTCGAATGGCAATATGCCATGGAATTGGTGTCTGCGTGCCGTCAGAGAGGGATAAACCTTACGCGGGCAATCACTCTCCGAAAAGCTCCATGCGCCTGCCGGTATTGAGGCCAGAGGTTTCTATGGCGATGGTGATTGCGTCGTTGCCCTGCCCGAGGGCGGCGCCGTCAACCCGGAGGTAATTGAAGTATTCGTCGCCGTGGTTGCGGGGGCAGTCTCCGTATTTCGTATTGGTCGAAATTATACCGTGCCAGTCACTTACCAGAGCGAGTTTTGCGGGGAGCTTGGTTATTCGGGCGCGGGTTGTGAGGTATGCGTCAGGGCCTGTGCCGAGGGTATACGCACAGGCGTTCGGGTTGGTGGTGTATGAGCAGAATGTGGCCGAATTGTGATGCCACAGATACTCTTGGGTGCCGGAATTTTTCCAGCTGTTTTTGCGCCATGAGGGGGAGAACTGCGAGGATGGGCAATAGAAGATGTCCGGCGGCTCACTCACGTTTTCGCTCTTCAGCAGGGTGCCGAGGTAGACAGGTCCCGAGCCGCTATAATATAGCAGGTGGGCGTCTCCCCGGTATGCCCCCATCGCCCAGTCAGAGTTGTCCTCGGCATATGTCATGATTGCCAGGCCGGTTTGCTTGAGGTTGTTCAGGCAGGTCGTCCTGCGGGCCGATTCCAAAGCCTTGTCGAGGGCAGGAAGCAGCAAGCCTGCAAGAATGGTTATGATCGAGATGACGACCAGCAGTTCCACAAGCGTAAACCCCCTGCGCGACGTTGAGCTTGCCCCTTTTTTTATGGCATTCTCAAAGCTGTGTTTTTCAGAGACGGTATTCATGTCAGTATTATCTCCGGAGAGATATAAACCGTCTGGAGCGGCATCTGCGGATTCTGCTGGCGCTGGCGCAGAAGCTTGACCATCGTCTCTCCCGCCTTGAAGTTATGCTTGTCTGCCGTGGCCAGTGGCTTATATCCGGTCTGCGCAAGTTCTGGAGCGTCCTGCCAGTTGTTGTCGTAGCCTACGATGTCGATGTCCTCTCCCGGAGTGAGGCCGAAGAGTCGGCATGCTTCTGCGATTGGGAAGACGTCGGAGTCGGTCGTCGCCATTATGGCCTGCGGCTTTTCGGCGCATTGCATATGCTCCACCATCATTCCCGCGTAGAACCGCGTGC
>JAFGWW010000178.1 GCA_016936955.1 Planctomycetota bacterium
AGTAGACGAAGACCTTGAGGATAAGCTTGCGGTAAACGCTCTGGCTCCGGCCTCAATCCCCGAGATGGACGACATCATCCCCACCAGCGAATTCAATCCCGGAACGGCGGTGGAGAAAGAGAATCCGGTTCTTCCCGGCGAATACACCATCAACGACATGGCCGCGCCTGTGGCTGCCGCGAAGAAAGAGCCTGTGGTTGCACCAGTTGACCCTAACCGCCCTCTCGCCAATATCGACCTTGCCGACCTTCCCATCCCCGGTATCGTGGAGATCGGTCATGCGGACGAACGCGCCATCAGGGCTAAACCGGCTGAAGAAAAAACGGAACCCGTGACCGTCGCAAGCAAGGCTGAGACCAAAACCATCGACCAGCCCGCAACAAAAGCCGCCGACAAGGTAGAGGTGCCGGTGGAGGTTGCCTCCAGCGAAAGCTCCGAGAACAAGATCACCGAGATCGAAATCCCTCCGGTTCCGGAAGAAGTAAGCGTCGCGGGCGAAGAGAAAGAAGCTCCCGCCATGCCCATGCCGGAAGAAGTAGCCATGGCGCCGCAGCCCGAACCGGCAGTAGCGTCATCGGCCAACTCCAACAGCATCAGGCAGGCCGCGGAAGAGCATCTGGAAGAGATCATCGACGCAAACGAAACCGCGTCATCCACAAAGGCTGCCGTTCAGGATAAGCCCACCGCATCGACAGTCGGTAATGAGGTTGTCGCAAAAGCGGCTGACACCGAACCTGCCGCAGTGGAAGAGGCTGAAACCGCAGAGGACAAAGCCGCAGTCTCCATGGAGTCGATCCCCGCCGAACCGCAGATCGCCTCAATCGAGATGACCGACACGGTCGAGAAAGCCTTGATCGAGATGGCCATAGCTGAAAAAACCGCCGACCTATCCGTGGCAGCCATAAGCGAAGCGAAGCCGGAAAAAGCCGCCGAGACCAAGGTTGAGGAAAAGATCGAAGATGTAAAGGAAGTAGCCGCTGTCACCGAACCGGTGGAAGAGACGGTTGCGGTAGAGACCGAACCGCAGACTGACGAGATCGCGGCCGCCGGTGGCGAGACCGTTATTGAAACAGCCAAAGCCGCCCCCGCTCAGGAAGAGGAGACCGCCAAGGTCGAGAGCGAGGATGATCAGGTAGAGATGGCCGCGAAGAAAGAGGAAGAAGAGATCGAGGTAGCCCAGGAGAGTCGCGCAAGGTTCAGTTGGGGACGCTTCTTCAGCCATGAAAGCGGTTCGAGAAGAAAGTCTCCCTTATTCTCAACCGACCCCTACGACAGCGAATAGTTTTTACTTTCTGGCAGCGCGAACCATCCCCGCCTTGAATTCAATGTTACGCAAAAGCTCCCGCATCTTCCCGTAAGCCGCCTCATTCAGCAGAGCTGGGCGCAGCTTATTCTCCTTCGCGAGACTATCCAGCATCGCCCGCGCACCGCCATCAGCGTAGACGTTGAAATCCAGATTATCATATCCTTCGCAAGCCACCACCAGCCTTGCGGTCGGCGGAACCTCTATCGTCCCGCCTTCGGCGCCCACCTCTATAGTTTCTATACAAACCCCGAGATTGTATACCTTGACCGTACCAGCCAGAGCTTTCCCAGCCAAGGCGTCATGAAGAGAGATATTTATGCGCGCCATGATCGGCTCTGGCGGAGTGTAGCCATTGGTGGTGAAATAAATCGGATTGGTGAAAGCCCAGTAATCAGAATTCATGGAGCGATATCTGGCAATAGCCCAACCCACGTCGGTAAAGGCCTGGACGTGGCGCATGGCAAGGCTTTTCTGCAACTTACCGCCTTTCCACTTCTTGACGACCTTGCCGTTATAGACAAGCTCAACCTCGGCAATACTGTCTGTCCTTTCAATACCGGAAAGGACATTTACAAACACGGCTTTCGGATCGCGCGACGGATGGGTAACCCCTCCCGGCTTGCAACCGTCGATAGAGAAATCGATAAAAGGCCCGTTCGAGACAATCACGCGTCCCTCGCGTATTGCATCAAGGGTTTTCGCTGGAGTAAGCTTGTTCTCGGGGAGATAAAGGTAAGAGCTCAGGGACGGGATATCCATCGCTTCATCGCCCCGTGCGTCAGGGCCGCCGGCCAGTGCGGTTATCCGGTAACCGAGGTTGAGCATGAAGTACCACAGGTCAAGATTGAAGCCACCGCCGCTTACATCAAAAGCGTCCGGCATTATCCCAGCGTTGACATCAAAGAGCAGGTGCCCCGCCACCCCCCCCGCCACGCCAGAAGACAGTTTGATAACCTTGCCACCGGGGTTGGAGAGGATTGCAATGCCGCCCCGATCGCGCACGGCGGCGTAAGTTTCAAAATGCTCCCTCCCCTTATTTTTTACCGGCAAAACCGGGGAGGTAGAGAGAGCATAAAGGTTACCCTCGCCGCTTTCGGTCCATGAGAATAAGGGCAGATACCTGTCGCGCGTTTCCTGCGCAAAAGCCAGCGACAAATCCCGCTTGTCGGTTCTTGATTCGGAGAAGATAACCCCACGCGAATCGAACATGCCCCACGCGCCATCAACGCCGACGACCTCGATCCCTTCCGCCCTCGCGGCAATCCCGAATTCGCCTAGGGTTCTGAAAGAGTAAAGATTGCTCATCTCGCTCTTGGTGTTCGTATTCACATACGGATCAAACTGCCGCCACCCCTTTATGGTATCAAGCCCGTAACTTCCGGTCTGGACGATAGTGCGGGTCTCGGCATCCTTCTCCGACTTGATCACCCCGCCCCACGGTAGACGGTGCTTGCCACAGGTTACGTCGACATTATAAACCCCCACCGGAAGACGAAAGGCCTGGCTTCCATCAATCCACGCACCCTTGAGACCCGGCAGAGCCCCATAGGTTTTGCCTTTTATATCCTTGATAATAACCCTTCCCGCCACCGGGCCGTTTTCGTCAAGAATGGAGATATTGACCACGCCCGTGGCGTTCTCATCAGGCTTCGGCTCTTTCTTTTTCTCTTCTGTCGGCAGAGGGTTCAGCCTGTCGTCTAGCTCCGGTGGCTCAAGAGGCGTTTCTTTGGCAGGCTTCGCTTCCGCTTTCGTATTTGTGGCTGGCTTTTTCCGGTTCTGCGCCTTCTCCCTGATGCGCTGCTGCCTCTGCGCTTCCAGCCTGTCGGCAAGGTCGGGATAAGTCTCAACCGACTTGTCCAAAGCGCGCGCGGATGAGGAAAAAATGGCGAGGCAACCCAGCACGACAATCATCGTGAGGAGCGCCCCAAGCCTTCCTGTACTCTCCGCCGATAAAAGCAATTTCCATCCTCCGGGCATAATGCACCGTATCCTTTATCGGCTATTTTTCGGATAAAGTTGAGGAAAGAGAGGGGCATGGTGAAAAAATATAGGAAGCAGGGCTGTTAAGTGACCGGCAATATTGGGAAAGAATCAGAGCACAAGCTCGGAGAGTACGCTGTCGGCAAGGGGGATTGCTTCATCGCTGAGGCGGAGGTAGCCGCCGCCGTCTGTCCATTCGAGCAGCCCCTGCCCGGTGAGGCCGGGGAGTTCACTGACGAAAAGTTCTTCCAGAGGATAGCCGGTGTGCTCCCTGAATTCGTCGGCCTTGATCCCTTCGGCGAGGCGCAGCCAGATTACGGCGCATTCCCGCGCGCGCCGTTCGGGATCGAGGGTCTCTTCGAAAATTCTGGCGTCGCCCTCGTCGGTAAGCATGCGCACATATGATTCGCAGTCATCCACATTGGCGTAGCGGGTATCGGCGAGGCATGAGTGGGCGGAAGCGCCGAAGCCGACGTATTCCCCGCCCTTCCAGTAATTGATATTATGGCGGCACTCAAACCCAGGCACGGAGAAGTTGCTGATCTCGTAACGCGGCAGGCCCCCCGCCCCAAGCATCTCGGCGGTAAGGTCGAACATCTCGCGCTCAAGGTCTTCCGAAACCCGCTCAAGAGCGCCGCTGTCCACCAAGGAGGTGATCGACGTTCCTGATTCGTAGGTAAGGCCGTAACAGGAGATATGCGGCACGCCGAGCTGGAGGGCTTTTTTGAGGTCAGACTCCCACATCTCCAAGGTCTGCCCCGGCCAGCCGAAGATGAGGTCGATCGAGATATTGTCGAAGCCAGCCTCGCCCGCGATGGCTACCGCGCCCTGCGCCTGCTTAGCGTTGTGGATCCTGCCCAGAACGGAAAGCCCTTCATCGGAGAATGACTGCACCCCGATAGACACCCGGTTCACCCCAATTCTTCGCATGCGCTTGAGCTTGTCCATGCTCAGGGTTCCGGGATTTGCCTCCATGGTGAATTCGTCCACCGTGTCGCGGTTGACGTTTAGCAACATTCCCAGCAGTTGTTCGAACTGCCAGAGCGGGAGCGCCGTGGGGGTGCCGCCGCCGAGATATATGGTGGGAGGGGCAAGATCCTCATAGAACGGCGCCATCTCGTCGTCGAGGGCGGCAAGATACCACCCCGCCTCCCGCTCGCTGTATGCGCGGCTGGAGAAGGCGCAGTAGCTGCACCGGCGGAGGCAGAACGGGATGTGAATATAAAGGCTCGGATTGAGGTTTTTCATCGTTAATTCCGGAAAATAAAATCCCCGCTGATATTATATCGCGGGGAGGAGATTTAGCAAACAGGGCTTTTCGGGAAAATTATCAGAGCACGCCTTTGGAGGAAGGAACCCCCTTCTCGCGGTCGTCCCTGGAGAGGGCGGCGCGCAGGGCCCTGCCCGTCCCCTTGAAAATCGCTTCAAGACAGTGGTGCGGGTCGCTTCCTCGGATAAGGTCGACGTGCATGTTGATC
>JAFGWW010000179.1 GCA_016936955.1 Planctomycetota bacterium
CAACCGGGCTCGGGAGGTAATCGACAACCGCGTCGAGCAGGCGCTGAACTCCCTTGTTCTTGAAAGCACTGCCGCAGAGGACGGGGCAGATAAGGTGACCAAAGGTAGCCTGACGGATGGCGTTGCGGATTTCATCTTCGCTGATAGGCTCTTCTGCGCAGAACTTTTCAAGCAGCTTCTCGTCAACTTCACTAACCTTCTCAATCAGGTTGCGGCGCCACTCGTTGGCTTCCGCCTTGAGCGATTCGGGGATCTCTTCCTCGCGGACGTTCATACCCTGCTTTTCTTCGTCGTAATATACGGCGACGTTCTTGACAAGGTCGACGATGCCCTCGAATTCCTGGCCTTCACCAATCGGGATGCTGAGCGGAACTACGTTGGCACCGAGCTCGCGTTCGATTGACTTCACAACGCCGAAGAAGTCTGCGCCGATACGGTCCATCTTGTTGACAAAGCCTATACGGGGAACGGAATACTTCTCGGCCTGACGCCAAACGGTTTCTGACTGGGGCTCTACGCCGCCGACGGCACAGAAAAGGCCGATTGCGCCATCGAGAATACGCAGGCTTCGTTCAACCTCAACGGTGAAGTCGACGTGCCCGGGGGTATCGATAATATTGATCTGGTGATCACGCCAGGTGCAGGTTGTAGCGGCGGAGGTGATGGTGATACCACGCTCCTGTTCCTGCTCCATCCAGTCCATGGTGGCGGCACCGTCGTGGACTTCGCCGATTTTGTGCGAACGGCCGGTGTAGAAAAGAATACGTTCAGTACATGTTGTTTTGCCTGCGTCGATATGCGCCATGATGCCGATGTTGCGCACTCTTTCAAGCGGATGGGTCCGTGGCATTTGTTACTCCTTACGATACTTTTATATTATTGTCTTTCACTAGTTAATTTATATAAAGCGGGCGTCTCGCGCCCGCACAGGCAGATCAATTAATAAAAAGCCGGATTGCGGAGCAACGGTGCGTGTAGAGGGAAATACTACAGGGCATGCCTTTTCCGCGTAAGGCTCTGAAAAGAGGAGAAGTATACGCGTGTGGCGGTCGTATTCAAGGAAAATCCGCCAGAAAACCCAAAACTAACCGGCGGCTAACGGTTATCTGTCGCAAAAAGACCTTTTTGCGCAATAATTTATACAAATAGTGGTCACACGGGGTCAAATCCCGCTATTTGAGAGGAGCATGCAGATTGAATTGATTACCTTAGCCAAATGCGGCTGCTCCACCTCGAATTTCTCGACAGACGCGCTGAGACTCTGAAGAGAGAGATCTAGCAGCTTGTCGTCAGATTCGTCTCGCATCGCTTCAAGGCTGGTCACCTCGGCAAGATTTGCCACGCTCTGGGCCCTGGGCTCGTCCTTTTGGGCAAGCACATCAAGTTCGCCCTTTAAATCAGTAAGCAGCGCCAAAAGCTCAGAACGCTTTTCATCGGTCAGATTCGCATCTGCCAGTTTTTCTTCAATCCTCTTGAGCGTATTATCTATCATCGTGCACCTCCACAGATAGTGTGATTACTCGTCATCATCTTCATCATCTTCATCATCTTCGTCGTCGAGGTCATCATCCTCAAACTCGTCGCCCTCATCCTCATCGTCATCATTACAGAGGAGAGTCAGTTGGGGATTATGTTCTTCTTCTCCACTTGGCAAGGCCGAGGTTGTACCGGTCGCCTTGCGAAGCTCGTGCACCATGGGGAGTTCATCCAGAGCTCCAAGGCCGAATTCTTTGAGAAACTCTTCCGTCGTTCCGTAAAGGAGGGGCTGCCCCACCGCATCCATCGCCTTACCCACCACCTTTACCGTTCCGCGTTCGATAAGGGCGCGCAAAACCGGCCCACAGCCCACGCCACGGATTGACTCAACATCAGCACGCATAATCGGCTGCTTGTAAGCAATAATGCTCAGGGTATCGAGAGAAGCGGGGCTGAGTTTCTTGTCTTTCTCCACTTCCTTCTTTACCGTGCCGAACATACGCTTGAGGTAAACAACATACTCGGGGCGGCTCATCAGCTGGTACTGCTCGGCCACCTCGACGATCTCGAAAGCGCGACCACTCTCTTCATATATCCGGTTCAGTTCGCCTATTGCCTCGGTAACCGCGTCAAGGCGAATGCGACGCCCACAGTATTTGGCGATCTGCTTCAGCTTAAGAGGCTGACGGGCTGCAAAAAGAACGGCCTCAACCACATTCACTAGCGGCATCTCTACCGCAGGCTCTTCCTCCTCCGCATCATCACCGTCTTCATCGCCCTCAGCGTCATCCTCCGAGTCAGCGTCGCCCTCATCGTCGGCATCGCCAGAGCTGTCGTCATTATCGTCTTCATTGTCTGAATCAGAGTCTTCATCTTCTCCGTCGGAACTATCCTCATCCTCGTCGCTTTCCGTATCGTCCTGCGACTCGTCCTCGGAATCATCCTGCTCTTCGACGGAATCCTGTTCCACGGCTTCACCTGATTCGGATTCGTCCGCGGTTTCCTCATCGGCCTCTTCCATAACCTCAAGCTCTTCGGCCGCCTGATCCTCGATCTCGTTTTTCTTACGTCTTGCCATTATTCAATCCTGTCAAAGATGTCGGCCTAGAAAGGACCGTCACCATTTGCCTTGTTGTCTGTATTGTTTTCATCCGCTCCTGTCCCGGCGTCATTTGCCGGAGTAGGAACCTTATCCGTATTCGTTATATTTTCAACAGCGGAATTTTCCTTTCCCGCATTTTTATCGGGGGCGGCTTCAGCACCGTCCGGCTTCTGAACGCTGGCACCGAATATTATAATGAGCGCGAATATAAGCAGGATAAGCGCAAGACCCCGGAATACCCACTTCATTAACGACGGCTTCGCCCTGCCCGGATCTGCATCTCCTGCGGCTGCGTCCGAGGACTCAGCATGTAAGCTTTCCATCTCATCGGCCTTCTCGTCATATTCTGCATGAGGAGAAGCACTCTCACCCGCAATGGCATTGATATTCGGATCAGAGGGGAATTCCGCAAAAGCTGCGCTCACCTGATTCATGGCATGTCCGAGGTCACCCGAAGATTCGCCCGGCTCCAGTTCTGCGTCCGGTTCGTTTCCGCCATCCGCAAGCTCGGACTCAACATCATCTGCGCTCTCATCCTCATAATCAGGAAGGCCCGAAAGCATGGCCTTGGCCTCTCCATCAAGCATGACCCCGCCGTCCGCCGCTGGCGCAGTGCTTTTCAGTTCGGTTGCAGGTTCTATAAATTCGGACGAATCGACATCGTAAAAAACCGGATGGGCAGCTTCATCACTAACCGCAGGCATTGACACAGGGGTGTCGTTATTCGCAAGCTCCGGCTCGACCGGCGCAACGGCGTTATCCTTCTGGCGCGCGACCACCTCCTTGAACCCTATAGTAACATTCCCTATCCGCAACCTGGTTCCCGGACGCAGCATAGCCTTGTCGGTTTTGCGCCCGTTTACCTTTACCCCGTTTGTAGAGCCCAGATCGTAGATGAAATAACTCCCGCTCTGAAAATCTATCCGCGCGTGGCAGCTGCTCACAGACTTGTCCTGAAAAATCAGACCGCAGGATTTATGCCGACCGATAGTAAGGGGCTCCTTGCCAAGGTGAAGAAGCTGCTTGACCTCTCCCTTTTTATATTGCAGAGCATAGCGCCCCTTGCCCTGGGTTCCCTTGGCTGCGGGCTTGGCCATATCCGCAGGCAGGTCGATCGCGATCGTCTGCCCCGCATCAATCCCGTCGTCCTCATGATCCTCTTCCGTGTCGGCCACGAACAGGATTCTCGTTTTTCCGATATTTATCAGGTCACCAGTAAGAAGAGGCTGGGGGGTACCAATCTTCGCCCCATTAAGACGGGTGCCGTTGGCGCTGTTCATATCCTTGATGACATATCCGTCAGCCCCGCGAATTATCATGCAATGCTGACGGCTGAGCGACTTGTCCTGCACAACGATGTTACACTGCTTACCCCGCCCGAGGATAACCTCTCGTCCGGAGATGATCTCTATCCGCTCCCGTTGTTCAGGAGTATTAATCGATATTTTCGCCACAGAACGCCCCTTTGGCAAATATCCGCATCATTGGCTGAATACGGCTCACAAGCGATTATTTATGATAAGGCCAGCAACTTCAGGCAAGTTATGCTAAACTGCGGCGCAGATTATGTCAATTTTTTTCGTTTAAATTGCAACCCACTGCCAGAAAAAGAGTTAAATATTGCAAAATCATACTAAAGCTCAGCCGTCCGCGTCCGCTAATATTATTGTAAGGTATGCCCAGACAAAGGAGTGTCAATCATGCAGGTATCCGGAGTATCTTCCGCCGCAATGCAGGCTGCAGTAGCCCCTGCCTTCAAGGCACTTGAGGCATCAACAGACGGACAGGCCGCCCTTATCGAAAAGCTTCTGGCAACAACCCTGGAGAGTACCGTCGCTACCCAGCAGATGGAAACTACAGGCCAGATAATTGACACTTACGCATAGCCCCACGCCAACGCCAAACCCACCGGAACTTGACACCCACCCCCATTTTGCATTAATATCTATCCTGTTTGGATTTATAGAGAACGCCATGTCACCAGATTATTGAGGAGCATTAATGGATAGTGCTGACACGAAAGCAAAGATTCTTGATTCCGCCGGCATTCTTTTTGCCGCAAATGGCCGTGACGGGATCGGAATACGCGGTATAGCAGAAGAGGCTGGCGTCTCGGTCAACACGGTGATGTACCACTTCAAAAACAAGGATAATCTTTATTGCTCTGCAATTATTGACCGCATTACGCGAGAAATACCATTCGGCGACTTCTTTGGGGCTGCCAGCGAGATTGAATCCTTTTCCCCTCAGGAGGCTGCAGACGCGACGGCTTCCTTTGTTCACGGCCTGTTCAATTTTTTCATGCAACCTGAAAAAAGGGAACTGGTTGACTTCATGGTGCAGGCAATATTCTGCCGTGATAGCAGCGTGGCCCTTGCCCTTACCGAAGCTTTTAATATTTACGATGTCTACCTTGCCGATTTTTATAAAAAGGCCGGAGCCAATTGCAGCGAACTTGACGTCCGTTTCCTTTCATACACTCTTTGGCCTCAACTTATGTTTCTGGTCTCGGCTCGTGAGGCCATTATCGGCAACATGGGCGAAGATAGTGTCACGACCGCCTTTTACTATGAAATGGGAAAGCGCATGACCAACGTTTTCTGCCAAACCCTCAACCTTCCCCAGCACGATGAATCAATTTGGAAGATCCCTGAGTAAGCGTCAATCCTTTCAGCTTCGCTCGCGACTCCTTTTCTTTCGGGAGACTCCAGCCACAAAACAGCCGCGACACACCCTATTGCTTTTTCCTGAATGATGGGGTATTATTAAAAACTTACATGTTAGTCCGAGTGGGGGCGACATGGTATCGACTGGATAGAAGAAGTTTGAATTGCGTGTCGAGGTTGGTCGGCGGGCCTCGTAAAAAGCCGACCAAGGCATAACTGCCGAAAACACTGAATACCGCATGGCTGCTTAGTCCAGCCTGCCCAGAAACCGGTAAGGTCGCTGCGTAACCGGGAGTACGGCCACTACTCGGCGTGACAAGAGGCAAAGACCCTTGACCGCCCGGAAAGCCGGGATGACAAGACCGGAAAGACGGACAAACGGCTGTCCATCGCCGCAAGATAGACTACACACGTAGACGTTCACTCTGGCACTATCGCAGGACGGGGGTTCGATTCCCCCCGCCTCCACCAATTACACCGAGACAAACCTGTCTCGCGACGATAGACGCCCCGGCGAGGGATTGCCGGGGTTCTTCGTTTGGCGGCACCGCGATTCCCGTATATCCCTATGAGGCAAGACCTTTTACGAAGACGGCCGTGCGCTTCCCTTCCTCACACCTCCCAGCCCCACGGGACGCGCTTGCAGGACAGGCCTCTCCTGAAACCGCCCCAAGATAGCCCAAAACCTCTCGAACTCTCGAAAGTTGCAGGACGCGTGAATAGGCCCGTCCTGCAACAGAAGAATCTGGGATACAAGGACTTGCGAGTTTCATCCTCGCAGGACGTAAAGTCGGTTATGGCTGTGGGCTGTTTGGTATGCGCCCGAAAACGGGATAAACCGGGTCTATTTTCAGGGTAGGCTTGACAAGGTGCGCTCATGTGGAACCGTTCTGCTAAGAAGGTCATTCTTGTAAGCCACTGGCGCTTCGTGCCATAGAAAAATGCCTTCCGGCAAAACCCTTGTCGCAGGACGTCCCGCCTTGCAGGACGGGGTTGCGTGGGCTTTCCGGCGGTGCTGCGATGTGTAAAATTTTGCCCGTCCTGCGAGAGGGCTATTAGCAAAGCCACGAAAGACCCTCTTGATATCCTGCAGCATAGTCGTTCTGTAGGCTTCTCAGCACAAAAATGCCTCCTGCTCCCCCCACCCCACCGGCACATCCATATCCAGGAGTGCCTGCAGGGACACATCCGGCTCCTTGCCGTCCAGAGCCGCTTCGACGATCCGGGGCGATATACTGCCCAGCCGGAGAA
>JAFGWW010000180.1 GCA_016936955.1 Planctomycetota bacterium
ACACCATACTTAATTCACGTAGTTTTTGGTTTCCGTCCAGGTTTTTGTTTGGTCACTGTGCGCCCTAGCGTAGATTCAAGTCTTCGCGGGTGGCACTGATTACTTGTAATCAGTGTCCGCAGGACAGAACGTCGAGGCTCCCGGATTGGTGCGCCTGTGATGATATCATCGCATCCTGTTCATCGACTCGCCGGAATAATCTTTCTATTGCCTTGCAACACCGATTGAAAATTCAATCGGTGCCACCCGCGCTTAACTCACGCATCAAAGTACTTGGACACCTCATTTGCTTTGATATCGTCATAATCAGGGTTATCTATTGCGTGTTGCTCATAGACCATCGCTCTCTTGAGGCTATAGATAAGGTGATCTATGGTGTTTTCGACAAACATATCAGTTATCTCATCACAACCAATCTCTCGCAGGACACAGTTCAAGACGTCCATCATCTTGTGCAAGGCGTCATCAATATCCTCAAGCAACACAGCATCGGTCTTGATAGTCTTGACGGCATGCTCATAGTCCCTATGAGCCAGGAACTTGTCTCTTCGCGCCCTCGTGGGCTTGGTCAGTTTGACCACATCCTTGATCAATGCCCTAACATCTTTACCAATCGACTCTTTCAAACCTTTATCATAACAATACTTTTTCAGATAGTAGACTGACAAGCTCCTATTACTCTTGGTTTCATGGGGATCAGTAAGGCGCGACACTGCCATCATCATCTGGTCCCAATAAATACGCTGCAATCGACCAAAGAAATCTGGTGCAGTTTCATTCAGCAAATCAATCCGAAGCTGGCTCTTCTGATAAAGCTGTTTGTATTGGTTCAGCAGAAATAGTGCACTCCATATGTCTTGTTTCAGCAACTCAAGCTCTTTTGGTAGATTCTTTCCCATTGGCTCCCCCTCACGCGGGTGGCACCGACGTTTACGTCGACGTGCTTCAGTACAAGAAATTTTTCCCTTGAAGCATTCCCCGCCCTATTTGCTTATTATGAATCTCTGCTGAAAGATATGGTAGTTCGAAATGATATGCCTGGCAAGGAGGAAAGAATTCCCGCAGCCATGCTGCCCCCGCCGGAGCCCGGATGGCAGGATGAACGTCGGGGGCATCTGCGCCCAAAGCCATGCTCAAGAGCGAGGAAAAGGCGAAAACCACCCCTGCCCTTTACATTATAGACCTTGCCGACCCAGAGCGGAAAGTCTCTCCGGTGCCGCTGGCTACCAAATAGCCCCTACCCGAAATAAAAATTTTCCACCTGCCCTTGACAAAACCCGGATCATGCTGCATAATTCTAGAAAACGCTTTCTAATGTTCTAGAAAAGGCTTTCTTATGACAAAAAGCGGCGATAAAGGGCGATCAAGGCCGACCATAGCGCAGGTGGCGAAGCTGGCGGGGGTATCTGCCTCCACGGTGAGCCGCGTCCTGAACGGATACAAGAATGGCTTTTCCCTGACCCCCGAGCGGCGGGACAAGGTGCTTGAAGCGGTGCGCGAGCTCGGTTACCGGCCCGACGCGGCGGCGAGCCTGCTGCGCGGCAGGAAGACGCCGGTCATCGCCGTTTACGGCTACCCCATCAACACCCGCCCCCTGCCGAGCATCTACCCCGTAATGCTGGGTTACGCCACCGACGCCCTTGCGGCGCAGGGTTGCGAGATCTGCTCGCGCCTGAGTTCGATCCCCCAGGAATCATTCAAGCCTTTCCCGTGGCGCATTGACGGCGCGCTGGTGGTGGCCGTGCGCGGGCGGGAGTCGGTCGATGCTTTCGAGGAGAACCGCATCCCCTACGTTGTCATGAACGGCCTCGCGGGTCCGAACGGCTTATCCATTCTGGTCGACGAAAGCGATATCATGGAGAAAGCGGTGAGCCACCTCACCGACCTCGGCCACACCCGCATCGCCTACCGCGGCACCGAGCGCAACCCCTCGCCCTACAGCGTAGCCGAGCGGCACGAGGCGATGCGCAAGTTTTCCCAGCTTCACGAGATCCCGTGGCTCGACTCCCCGGCGGTGGCACAAGACGCGCCGGAGACATTCCTGACCCGCAGCATCATGGAGAAGAAAGTCACGGCCGTCATCGCCTATTCGCATGTGGAGGCGATGTCCCTCTTTTTCGCCGCCATGCGCATGGGGTGGAGCATACCCGAACGCTTCAGCCTCATCTGCGTCAACGACGTCTACCCCTGTGACGATGCGGGCATCACCACCATCGCCCTCCCCCTCAAGGAGATCGGCGAAACCGGCGCCGCGAAACTCTGGTCGGCTGTCAACGACGGGCAGGGCTGGGACGCGCCTTCGGTATCATTGAAAGGAACTCTGCACGCGCGCCGCTCCACCGCCCGCCCGGCTGCGGGAAAATAAAAGGAAGAGGAATGAAAAGCAGGAAAGCCTTTACCCTTGTGGAGCTGCTGGTCGTGATCTCGATCATCACCATCCTCGCCGCCCTTCTTCTGCCCGCCCTGCAGAACGCGCGGGATATGGCCTTCCAGATTGCGTGCCTCAGCAACCACAAACAGAACGCGAACGCAACCCTCTCATACGTAAACGACCACGGCATCTTTCCCTATGTTGCCACCACCTCCTCCGGCGGCGGCACGGCCAAGCAGCACTGGGCACGCCTGGTTTACAAATGGATGACCGGCGCAACCTCAATCCCCAACGACTCCAGCAAGCTTGGCGTATACGGCCTGCGCAGAGGCAACACCATCCTCGTCTGCCCTTGCGACGAACGGCCGTGGTCGATCTACGATGCCTCCACTCCGCCATACAATACGACCAAGTATTACAACATGTACGTCACCTCCTCCTACGCCCATAACGGCCAGGTGCTGCCCCTCTATGAAAACTCCTCAAAGCGCAAGAACTACTGGTATAATAACAACCCCTGGCGCCTTGGTGGCGGTCCGGTAAAGGTACGCGAGAAAAATCCCTCGCGCACTTGGATCGTCATCGACTGGCCCTCCATCGTGGCGGAGAATTCCTCCATCCAGTGGCAGTATCTCTTCCGTGACAAGACTTATTCTTTCAGCTGGATCAAGAGCAATGGCGACAGGATCTTCGGCCCCCATCAGGGAAAAACCAACCTCCACTTCGCCGACGGCCATGCGGAGACGATTTACGGTTACTCGGTTTACAACGGCGCTTATGCGATAAGCAAGGAACTGGAGGACATCCACCGCGAGTCGCAGTAATTACATGCCATAGATTCAAATAACCGGCATATTCACATCGAAACCTTTTTACCCGATTTCGGTTCCGCCAAAAGTACGGAACCAGGAAGGAGAACTCATGCAATTTTTCAAGGCAAAACCCCTCGCGCTTCTCGTGGCCATCCTCTTCGGAACGGCTCTGCAACTCTGCGCGGCTGATATCGCAAAGACCGGCGACTCCGCCGTGCTCCCCGTCAAGGACGGCAAGAAGGCGGCTTTCCTCGTCCAGTTCGACGACGCCCACGCCTCCCAGATTCCGGTCGTGGTCCCCGCCCTCAAGGAGCGCGGCATGGTCGGAACCTTCTATATCTTCAACCGCAAGGAACTCACCGACAAGAAGGATGAATGGATAAAAGCCGCCAAGGAAGGCGTTGTCCACTTCGGCAACCACACCTACACCCATAAATACACCCAGAACTCCTTCCCCGATGTCGAGACCTGCGACGAGGAGATCAGCAAGTGCAACGAACTGATCAAGAGCCTCACCCCCGACGCGCAGTGGCCGCGCATAATGCCTTACGCCCGCCCGGGCGGCAAAACCCCGGCCGACAGGGGCATCGGCGAGAAAGGCATGGAGCCCGTCCTCGACAAACACCACTTCTTCGTCCGCCCGAATTTCTGGGGCGCCTCCATCCACGTCAAGACCGTTGACGACATGAAGCGCATCGTCGACCGGGCGGTAAAGAACGGCGGCATGGGCCACCTCGATTTCCACGGCGTGGGCAAGAAGAGCTCAATCAACGTGACCTGCCCCCATCCACGCGTCCACCCATTATGTGACTATTTCCCTCTTTTGGCAAGCCTGTAGGGGCGTAGCCCCGGAGGGGTTG
>JAFGWW010000181.1 GCA_016936955.1 Planctomycetota bacterium
CAACCGGGACATGGATAACGCCAGCAGCCGATATCAGAAGTTGCCCGCAACGCTTCGCAGAATCGTGCTCGGCTGTAAAAAGCTAAAGGCGTCCTTTTCGTCTTGACACCTCCGCATTATACCGTACTTTTGTGTTCAGGCTGAT
This sequence comes from Planctomycetota bacterium, assembly GCA_016936955.1. GTDB lineage: Bacteria > Planctomycetota > SZUA-567 > SZUA-567 > SZUA-567 > JAFGWW01. Next base: position 146 of record JAFGWW010000181.1, read on the forward strand.
ATCGGCGCCGAGCTTTATTATGGAGACTCAACCATGCAAATACTGCAAGTGGACGAACATGTAGTAAACGTTCTGGTAAAGGCAACCCGCGACGGTCTTGCCATGGCCGGGCTCAAACCGGTTCCGGTCGGGGTTAGCCGGCTGATCAATACCCGTGGTGCGGTTTCCTCCATTATCGGCTTTGTGGGCCCCACAAGCGGTTCCCTCATGCTCAACGCATCCAAGGAAGGCGGATGCTTCATGGCATCCAAAATGCTCGGCGAGGATATGAATGACCTCACCCCCCAGTCTCTGGACGGCATCTGCGAGATAGCCAATATCATCGCCGGCCAGACCAAAGCGATCCTCTCCACCTCGGATTACAAATTCGACCGGATCAGCGTTCCCTCAATCGTAGTGGGCTCGAGCTACTTTATCAGCCATTACAAGGGCATGACCACAGTCTGCGTTGAATTCGAACTCCCCGAAGTAATCACCGCCGACATGAACAGCAAGATTTTCAGCGTAAGCATGTGCATGATGAAAATCTGAGGTAAACATTTTCAGGCATACAAAAAACGGGGTGCCGATGGCATCCCGCTTTCTAATTTATATCGCACGTGCATCAAGCTTACTTCGAGGCGTTTTTCAGGCTTTCGAGAACCCTGCCCGCGTCCTCCATGCTCAACGGTTTGTTTTCGATGGAGATAACGTTCGAATAGGTGGTCATGATTCCGCAGAGCGCGGCGTTGTCCCTATGAACTGCGGTAAGGATAACGATAGGCAATTTCGTATCCAGCGCGTCCATGATCTGGAGGAATTCCCATCCGTCCATATCGGGCATCAGCATATCTAGGATCACCCCGTCTGGTGGGTCGGTGGCGATCTGCCTCACAGCTTCCATGCCGTTTGAGGTCTCGATAACTTCGAGCGAACCATCATGCAGAGTAAAAGCTTTATTGATAAAACCGCGGATATCCTGTTCGTCTTCGATTATCATTACGCGCATCTGCAGTCTCCCCCGGTAAGTATAATTAAAATATCACCTAATCGCTTTATATGTCAAGCATTAGATTGAAAAACGTATGGCTATTTTTGCAACTTCCGGTATATTAATAGGCATTGGCCGTCTGGAATCATCTCGATAAAATCCGAGTGTTACGCCATGGTTTCCTGACAGAATAAGAGGCAACTGATTTTCGGACACAATTATGAGGAAGGTTATGAGAAAAGCACATCACTTAATCGCTTCATGCATATTGATCGCGTTCATCTGCGTCGGATGCTCCAGCGACGGAATGCTGTCCCGCGTCCCCGGCATCACCGGATCGGACAGGTTTCTTCCCCAGAACAACGAGGTGCCGGGCCTGGTCCGGACCAGCAAGAAACTGGCATACCGCGGCGAGGACATGGCATCATTCCTCGGCAATATGGCGGCCCTATACCTGAACTACGGCGCGGAGAACATGGCCACCGCCGACTACTATATCGGCAGTCCTGACAAAACCCTTTCGGTCGAGGTTTATACCATGGAGCAGGACGTGGCTGCGGCCGGCATTTTCCATTACTACCGCGGCAAGAAACTACAGAACACCGGAACCAAGGTTGACGTAGGCGCCGAGGGCGTGCTTGACCGCTACCGCGAAAACCGCAATCTCTACTTCTACAAGAAGCGCCAGTTCTTCAAGATCATATATACCGGGGAAAAGCCCATCCCCAGCCTTGTCCCCCTCGGCAGGAAACTGGCCGACGCAATGGGCGGGGAAACGATCAAGCCCAAGGGCTTCCAGTTCCTCGATGTGGACGGCATCGACGGCGCTTCCGCCCACGTCACCCCGGGCTACACATTTAACTGCGACTTCCTACCGCCTGGAATTTTCGCAAACGCCCCGGCCTGCGGACCTATTGCCGAAGTATTCCTGATCGAGCACCACGAGCAGAAGGACGCCGACAAAACCGGGCAGGACTACCGCACCTATCTCGAGCTTAACGGCAAGGATTTCACAATGAAATACGGCCCCAACCGCCGCAGGGTATGGTGGGGGCGCGACCCGGTTCAGGGACGCGTGATCTGCACCGTATACGGACACTGGCTGATCGGCGTTCTCCGCCCGCGCACCTACAGCACAGGCGAGGAGATGCTGGACAAGATGGTGGCCCGTATCAGCCAGAGCTACAGGCGCTAAGAAGGAAGACCTCCAGATGAAAGACGGGGACGGCAAAACCGGGAACAGACGGCGCATCATGCCCAGTTCCAGAATGATGGGAGCCGGGGAGACCCGCCAGTTGCTCTCCGCGCTGGTTCATCTTGCTTCCGAGCTTAACGGCACGCTTGACCTGCCGGAGTTGTTATCGACCGTCATGACCCGCGCCAAGGAAGTCATGGATGCGGAAGCCTCATCCATAATGTTTCTGGACAGGAGCGAAGGGGTGCTGACCTGCGAGGTCGCCCTCTCTCCCGTGGGGGAGCAGCTAAAACGCGAGTGCAAACTCCGAATCGGTGAGGGAGTTGCCGGACACGTGGCAAAAACCGGCCAGCCCTATCTGACCAACTCGCCCTACGAAAGCGAATACTTCTCGAAAGAACAGGATCAGGCGACCGGCTTCAGGACAAGGAATATTCTATGCGTCCCCCTGACGGCAAAAGGCGAGCTCCTCGGCGTGGCGCAGGTTCTCAACCGCCGCAATGAGCGCAGCTTTACCGAGGACGACTGCATGCTGTTCCAGGCCTTCGCCGACATGGCGGCGGTCGCTATCTCCAACGCCAATCTCCATCAGGAAGCGATTGAGAAACGCAAGATGGAACGAGAGATGTCGGTTGCGCGCGACATCCAGAACAGCTTCCTTCCAGAGGCATTCCCCGAGATTCCCGGCCTCTCCTTCGACGCCACCATGAAAGCGGCCATGCACGTGGGCGGGGATTTCTACGATATTTTCACCACCACTGGGGGCAACACCTGCGTAGTCGTCGGCGATGTATCAGGCAAAGGCACAAGCGCCGCCCTTTACATGGCATGCCTGCACTCAGAGCTGCGCCTCGCAATCGAGTATGAATCAAGCCCGGAAAAAGTTCTCAAGCGGCTCAACGAGATCATGTTCAAGCGTTCCCGCCGGGGCGCCTTTATCTCGCTTGTCTTCGCCATCTTCGATCCCGCACACAAGGAAGTCGACATCCTCTCTGCCGGACACCCCGAACCTGTGATCTACGACTCGGAAACGAAACGCGCGGAAACAGTGAATTGCAGCAACGGCTTCCCCCTCGGTGTTGTGCAGGATACGGACTACGTATCCACAAGGATCAGATTCCCGGCCGGCTCGCATCTCATCCTCTACACCGACGGCATAATCGAGAGCCGCAACGAATCTGATATTGATTTCGGGCAGGAGCGGCTTTGCGAATGCGTGGACGATGCGATATCCACCGGGAGCAGCCCGATAGAACGGATTCAGGAAGGCATCAGGGTTTTCTCCGGCCAGAAAGAGCAGTACGACGACCTGACTATCGTTTCGGTAAAATCCGAATAGGCGGGACCTCATATGAAATATTTTCATGCCTTCATTCTGCTTGCCTTCTTCGCCGCAACCGCCAGTAATGCGTATTGCGCCGACGTGGAGGAGAGCTGGGAGAAGGAGCTCAAGGTCGAGGTAGAGCGCAGAATAGCGCAACATATCAGGGCTCTCGACACCCTCCCCACCGCCAGACGCCAGCACATGCAGGCACTGGTCGACGAAGCGAGCGGAGAGAACAGAAAACTTCTCCTGTCCATGCTGCACGATGCCATGGAGGGAACGAACATGCAGCTCCAGATCGGAGTTGCCGACACCCTCGCCGAGATCGGGGACGAGAAGAGCATCCCCGCCCTGACCCGCACCCTGAACTATTCCACCAGTATCGACCTGCGGCGAAGGATACTGGCCCTGCTTCCTGCCTTTCTGATCGAAGACAGCAAAGTAAGGAAGGAGGTTCTGGAAGATCTCAAGAAGAACCCTGAGTCACTGACCAACCACGACCGCGATATCCTGCGCCAACTGCCTTACCGCGAATCGAAAAACGAATTCGACCCCATATTGAGCAGAAAACGTAACGCTATCGAAGACGCGATTGCCGGCCAGCTCGATCCCGTCGGCACCACCATCAAGGGCCTCGATTCGCGCCGCGACCAGATCATGGCCCAAAGGTCGCTGGTCTTCTTCTGTAACAGCACCCTTGGCGAAACACGGGCGCAATGGGCTGAAAAATGGAACATCCTCAGCAGCGATATAAAAGGGCTGAACACCACAAACCTTACAGACATAATCAACATCCAGACCATGGCCTGCGTCCAGCTCGGAAATATCGGCGCGGAAGCGACCACTTCAACCACCACCCGGTTCAGACGTCTGATCTCCACCGAACGCCCGCTGGCGACCATCGCCGCAATCCGCACCATCATCAACCTCGGCGAGTACCATCGCGTACGCCTCATGAAAAATCTAGCGGCCATGCGCTCCAGCGCCATGATCGACGAGAATGAACTGCTCTGGAAAAAAGAGCGCATCGCCTCGGCAAAGCGATTGCTTGACCTCGCTTTTGAATGCGCCAAAGCAAACGTAAAATCGAAAGACCCTCTCGTCCGCGCCCAGGCCTTCCGCGCCGCCGGGGTAAGCATAGGGCTCTCCGAACCGGCCGACGACGAGGACAAGGCAACTGCCAAACGCAACGCCGAAATATTCTCATTCCTCCACAAGGTCAGGATAGACACTGCCCAGACGACGGAGGAGAAGGTGGCTCTCTCCGAGGCTCTTGCCCTCACCCTGAATAAGGACGCCGTTCAGGAACTCGCAAGCCTTGCAGCCCACAAGGTCTATTCATCAGAACAGTCACAGCAGCACGATGAATACAGGATCGTAGCCGCCGCCATAAGCGCCTTAGGCGACATCGCCAAAAGCGGTATGGAAAGCGCGGCGGAAGAAGCTTTCACGGAGTTGCTCAAGCAGAGGCTCATAACCCGCCTGCTCCCCGGCTCCCCCCTCAAACGGAAGAATAATAACAATGATGAGGCGGAGCACTACACAATCAGCGACCTTGCCACACACCAGCTGATGCAAGCGGCAAATACCTCACAACCCAGCCTTTCTGACGAAGAGTGGCTGGCTGAGTTCAGGAAAACCCGCGATTTTTAAGATCGGGTAACCATACATGGAGAAAAGAAAAGGGAGAAGCCGCAAGGCCCTCCCTTTTTTGCTGTGATAATTATTTCGCTGAAAGCGTTATCAGCCTTCTTTCTTCGCCCTCTTCTCGGCGGCGCGGCGGATGCGGTTCCATGCCGAGGAGAGGCCCATCGCCTTGCGCACCTCTTTCATGGTCTCGCGGGCTATCTCGCGCATGCGCTCTGTACCGTTAACGATAATGTGATCCACAAAGCCAGTATCGGCTGCGTAACTCGCGTAACGTTCGCGCATGGGATCGAGGAAATTATTGAGCGCCTTGGCCAGACTGTCCTTGACCTCAACGTCACCCACCTTGCCCTCGCGGTAACGCTTTTTGAAATCCTCAATCTCGGCCTTGTCGGGATTGAAGATATCGTGATAGATAAATACGGGGTTGCCCTCCACCGTTCCCGGAATGTCTGCGCTCACACGCTTGGGGTCGGTGTACATGCTCCTGACTTTTTTATTAACCGTCTTTTCGTCGTCTGAGAGGTAAACGCAGTTATTCAGGGACTTGCTCATCTTAGCCTGCCCATCGGTTCCCACAAGGGTCGGCACCTCACCGATCAGGGCGTCGGGTATGGGGAAGACCTCGCCGTAAAGGTTATTGAAGCGTCTGGCAATCTCCCGCGTAACCTCGATATGGCTCTCGTTGTCCTTGCCGATGGGAACAAGGTGCGCCCGGGGCAGCAGGATATCGGCGGCCTGAAGGACGGGATATCCAAGAAGCCCGAAAGGCATCTCCTCTTCCGACATATTTGCCGCCTTGGCCATATCCTTGATGCTCGGTACACGGGTGAGGCGGTTCACGGTGATCAGCATTTCAAAGATCAGATTGAGCTCGTATACCTCGGGAATGGCCGACTGGAGATAGATGGTCGTCTTCTCGGGGTCGATGCCGGCAGCGAGATAATCGAGAACCATGCAGCGCGCGTTCTCGCTGATATTATGGATATCCTCGGCGTTCGGCTTGGTGGTAAGCATGTGGAGGTCGGCGATAATCAGGATAGTGTCATATTTTTCCTGCAACTCCACCCTCTTGGC
>JAFGWW010000182.1 GCA_016936955.1 Planctomycetota bacterium
ACGAGATCATGAATAAAGTGCGCACCAATTACGCGCCCGACGAAACCGACAGCGAAGAGCTCGACCAGCTTCAGGCCAAGGCCCTCTCCAACGAGGCCGCCCGCGCCCTGCTTGGCTCCATCGACCCCTTCAACGATTACTTCGACGAGGACACGCTCAACGATTTCCGCGAGCAGCTTGAATCGAGCTACGGCGGCATCGGCGCCTTTGTCGGCATGCGCAACGGCTGGTTCACCATCCTCACCCCCATGTATAACAAACCTGCTTACAAGGCCGGCCTCCACTCCATGGATGTGATCACCAAGATCGACGGGGTGGACATCACCAAGCTCCGCCTTAACGGCATCATCAAGATGCTCAAGGGCCCGCCCAACACTGAGGTGGTCGTAACCGTGCAGCGCAAGGGTTGGGACAAGCCGAAGGAGATCGCCGTCGTGCGAGACACGATCGATATCCCGTCTGTCTACACCCAGAAACTGCCGGGCAATATCGGCTACATCAAGATGACCGGCTTTAACGAAGGCAACCCGCGCGAACACATCAAAGGCACCGACGACCTCCTGCGAGAGGCGCTGGTGGAGTTCAACCGAGACAACGTCAACGGTATCATTCTCGACCTGACCAACAACCCCGGCGGCGTGCTCCAGACCGCGGTTGACGTATGCCGCAAGTTCCTCGATCGCGGCAAGCTTATCGTCTACAGCAAGGGCAAGCCCGACGTATACCCGCGCCGCAACTACTTCACCCTCGACAACGACCCGCTTTACGACGGGCCGCTGGTGGTGATGGTAAACAGCGGTTCGGCCTCGGCCAGCGAGATTGTCTCCGGCGCCCTCAAGGACCACAAGCGCGCCGTGCTGGTCGGCACCAAGACCTACGGCAAGGGCTCGGTCCAGCAGCTCATCCCGCTGCGCACCACCCACGGCCTGACCCGGCTCAAGCTGACCATTGCCAAATACTATCTGCCCAACGACGAGTGCATCCACAAGAAAGGCATCGAGCCCAACGTGACCGTCGAAGAGCCGGAGATGACACCCAACGAGAGCGAAGCGCGCTGGAAAATCCGCGAAGACCGGGATCTCCAGAACTGGATCGAGAAAAACTTCGCCAAGTATGAGCAGAAGCTCCGCGAGCTGATGGCTTTCGACGGCTTCAAGGCGGAAAACTATCCCGAGATGGATTCCCTTGTGAAACTCTTCCAGGAAAAGTATCCCAAGCTCGTAATCGATCCCGAGATGGTCCGCAAGGAATTCCGCTACGCCCTCAGAAACTACCTGCGCAACAACAAGGGCGAGGACATGCCTGTCGATATCGAGGATAACCACATTCTCCAGTACGCCATCTTCAAGCTCGGGGAGATGATCCCCAATGGCCTGCCCAAGCTCCCGATCTATGAGGAGGTAAGCAAGCGCGTGGCTGAGGAGATCAAGGTGGCGGAAGCGGAGAAGGAGAAGGCGACCGAGCTTTTCGGCAAGAAGACGGATAAGCCGGAAAAGGACGGCGCAGAGGAAGCCGCCGCCCCCAAGAAAACCGAAGACGAGGTAAAGGCTCCCGAGAAGCAGGAAAATAAGGGAAATGTCGTTCCCGAAGAAAAAGATAACGACGAACCGCTTGACTAAGCACCCTTGCTGGTACAGGCTTATACTTAGAGCCTGCGCCGGAACCGGAGGGAAGAGCGGCCGAGGAACTGCTGATGACCATGCACCATAAGACACTGCCCAGATTCGAAGAAGCGGTTGAGTATCTCTCAGCCTTCACCAATTACGAGCGGGTGACCGACTACAAGGTCGGCCCCGCCACGATGGGCACCGAGCGCATTGAGGAGCTGCTCAAGCGTCTCGGCCTGCCCCATACAAGCGCGCCGGTCCTGCATATCGCGGGCACCAAAGGCAAGGGCTCGACCGCCCACCTTACCGAGCGCCTTCTCAACGCAAAGGGCTACAAGACCGGCCTCTTCACCTCCCCTCATCTGGAAAGCATTCTCGAGCGTTTCCGCATCAACGGCAAGCCGCTCGGCGAAGAGGGTTTCTGCGAGGCTTTCGCCAAGGTGCAGCCCCACGTGGAGGCAATGAAAAATCATCCGCGCATGAAGCCGCCCACCTATTTTGAAACAATCACCGCAATCGGCTTCGTCGCTTTCCAGCAGGCCGAGGTGGACGCCGTGGTTCTTGAGGTCGGACTGGGCGGAAGGCTGGACGCGACCAACGTCCACGGCCTGCCGGTCATCGCAAGCGCCATCAGCACCATCAGCATCGACCACACCAAGCAACTCGGCAACACCCTGCTCGAAATCGCGGGTGAGAAAGCCGGCATCATGCGCGAGTCGACCCCCGTGGTTCTTGGGCCGCAGGAGAGCTCGGTAATGGCTTTCCTCAAGGAATGCGCCAAGACCCTCGACTGCCATGTAATCGCCGTGGGCAAGGACGTGACGGTGAGTCTGCGCTCCGAACTCCCCGCCAACGCGCCGGAAGCTCCGCAGCGCCTCGACCTCTCCACCTGGCGGTCACGGCATTACGACGTGCCGCTCCCACTCATGGGCGCGCACCAGCTCAACAATGCCGCAGTCGCCCTGGGGTTGGCCGAACGTTTTCTCGAATGGGACAACAACGGCCCCCTCGACACCGCCACCATACGCAAGGCATGGCGCTCGATCCATATTCCCGGACGTCTCGAGATCATGGACCGTGAGCCGTGGATTCTTCTGGACGGGGCCCACAACCCCGCAAGCGCATGGGCCATATCGGAAGCGGTTTACGAACGCTTCCCCCCCTGCCCGCGCACGATGGTCTTTTCCGTTAACCGGGACAAGGACTGCAAGGGGATGCTCCGCATTCTCGCGCCGATGATGGACAACGTAATCATCACGACCAACGGCTCCCCCCGCGGAACGGCACCGGACGAGATCATGGCCCTCATGCCGGAGCAGTTCGGCGGCAAAGCGGTTATCGAGGAAGATATCGGAAAGGCGATCGAACTCGGCAGGGAAATGGCGGACAAGGCCGGGCTTGTAATAATTACCGGCAGCCTCTACCTCGTGGGCAAGGCGCGCACGATCGTCAATAAAGACGCCGACTGACCCTCTGTAATCACCCCGGCATAGAGCAATAACGCGCGGTTTCTGCCGTAATCGGTGTAATCTCAGCGCCTTTTATCAGCCAATGCCTAAAGGGGACGGAGTTTTCTATTTTCTACGGGGCAAGGGCACGATTACTTGCGGTAATTATATGTTTTTCGGCGATAATTTTTATTCTAATGGCAGACAACGACTTATAAGATTATATTTTATCAGAAATAACTAAAGCCAGCCCTCCCGGCGCCGATAACATAAACGGAAAGCCTGGCACGGAGGCCGGGAAACTAAAAAGAACACCTGTATGAGGGATGTACGATGAAGATCGGCGGACTTGGAGATTTCGATAAAATCCGCAAGACGATGAAGAAAGAGGAGACCAGCAAGCCCTCCTCCCCTTCAACCGGCAGCGGCGAGAGCGTATCGCCCGGGGACGAGGTGCAGATCTCCGGCAAGGCGAAGATGCTCGGCAAGCTGAGCCAGGTTCCGGACACCCGCCAGGCAGAGATCGAGAGGGTTCGCGCCAAGATTGCCGACGGCACCCTCACCACTCCCGAAGCGGTCAAGGAAGGGGTCACCAAGCTCATCAGCAACATCATCGGCGGAGCGGAAGAGTAAAGAGATCTCCTTATAAAAAAAGCGCAAACGGCGACGGGCTACCTGCCCTTCGCCGTTTTTTTCTGCCCTTATGCCGAAACAATCGGGAGGGTACTCTCATCGTACGCGTATTGACGCCCACTTGGCCGGGATCTGTTCGCTTATTACGTGGATGGTTTTCGAGGCGCGGCCGTAGCAGACGGCTTCGGCTTGTTTCATTACGGGGATTTTCAGTGGCGTTGCTGTCGCGCCATTGAGGCTTGCCCAACCGGAATCCGCGTTCCTTACATACTCCACCATGCCGCCGTAATTGAGAATAACCATACGCAAGCCGTCGGGGGAGATGTCCATCCCGGTGGGCATGGAGACGGGGGCGAGCCACGCCTTTTTCGCCACCATCACCCCTTCGCTGTCGAGGGAGAGCCTGTAGATCTGTGAATTCAGGGCAGGACTTTTCGAGGCGAGATAAACCGCGTCTTCTTTTGGGGAGTAAGCCACCGACTCGCAATCGCGCGGGCCGTCTTCGTATGTGAAGTCAAGCCTGCGCCGGATCCTGACCTTCTGAACCCTGTTCCCGGAAGAGACGCGCGGCTTGGGCAGGAGATATAGGCTGCAATTGCGCCTCGACGGGGCGAGAGGATTGTCGCCCGTATCGGCGATGATGAGAAAAGCTTCCCTTTTCATTTTCGCGGCGCAGATATCTTCCCAGTCACGGGCTTCCGCCCCCTCGACCTCGACCACGCACCGCGTCCGTCCCGCTTCGTCGACCCCGAAAATACGTGGCGTGTCGCCGGAATCATTATGCAACCAGAAAATCCCGCCGTCCTTCTCATCGAATGCGGCACCGCTACATTCGGTTATCCGCGGGTCTTCAATAAAACCTTCGCGCAGTTCCGGGACGGTGGAGGTGTCGGGCGTACTACCGCCGCAACCGCCAAGAAGGATCATGGCGGAGAGGAGAGATAAAATAACTATAGCATCAACCTTCATTCATCACCTCCGCATAATGCAGTTCGGCGCGCTTGAGCGTGTTCTTGATTATACTATTCGCGCGGGTGTCTTTGTAAAAATGTCCGCCGCACAAAATATCCACATCCAGGCTCGATATCTTGCGCAGGCTCATGAGTATGTTTTCAAATGAAAAGCTGTGGGCGCCCACGTGCCCCACCGTGCCGTCGGGAAAAATCAGGTCGCCCACAAAAAGGACGCGCCGGCCGCCGGTGGTAAGATAAAGGCTTATGCAACCGGGGCTGTGGCCGGGGGTGGAGATGATCTCGATGGTCGAATCGCCGACGGAAATAATCTGGCCGTCCGCGCAAGCTTCGATGTAAGGAAATTCTCCGACCTCGCTCTTTACATACTCGGGGTTTTCACGAAAACCGTTTGCAATATCCGCGTTTATCAGCGCGGCTGACCATGAAGAGGCAAAGACGCGCGCGCCATCCGCCGCAAAATCCTTGGCGGCGAAGAGGTGGTCGCCGTGGACGTGGGTAACGAAAACCTTGCTCACGCCCTTATCCGCAAGACCCAGGCGCCGGAGATTGTCTTTTACTCGGGGAAAGGTTTCGCGCAGGCCGGGGTCGACAACCACAAGCCCGTCGCCGGTATCGATGGCGTAGGTATAGCACGCAGGAAGCGGCAGGCCCACAATGCCGAGGCCATTGAGGAGATACAGTTTTTCGGAAATACGCACCCCGCGAAGGATGGATTTTCCGCCCATGGCTACATCTCTTCCTCGCCGCCGCTCGGGACGTATCCTTCGTCGGAGCGGAGGGAGAGGTTCTCAAACCGGAGCTGGTTGTTGATAAAGGTAAGGTTAACGGTCCCGGTGGGGCCGTTACGTTGTTTCGCGATAATCACCTCGCACTCGCCGGGGCTGTCCTCGGGATCGTAATAGTCGGGGCGGTGGAGGAGGAGCACCATGTCCGCGTCCTGTTCGATAGCGCCGGATTCACGCAGGTCGGAGAGGATGGGTCGGTTCTCGGTTCGGCCTTCTGATTTACGACTGAGCTGGGAGAGGGCGACGACGGGAATTTGCAACTCCTTGGCGAGCGCCTTTAGCCCTCGGCTGATTTCCGAGACTTCCTGTTCACGACTCCGGTTGCGGGCGATGGAGGAGGCGGTCATGAGCTGGAGATAGTCGATGAAGCAGGCCTTGACCCCATGGCGCGCCTTGAGGCGGCGCGTCTTGCCGCGAAGTTCGGAAAGAGAGATGGCCGGCGTATCGTCGATAAAGATCGGCGCCTGGCTCAAGGTATCCGAAGCCATCACCAGCTTCGAGAGTTCCTCCTGCGTGGGCGTCATTTTACGCAGGCTCTGGGCGTTGACCTTGCCCTGCGCGGCAAGCATGTTGCGCACAATATTTTCGGCGCTCATTTCCAGCGAGTAGAGCACGACCGGCTCGTTGTAATCCACCGCCATATGGCGGAGAAGGTTGAGGGTAAAGGTACTCTTACCCATGGCCGGACGCGCGGCGACGATGATAAGTTCGTCGGGGTGGAGGCCGGTGGTCATTTCGTTGAGTTCGTTGAAATATGTCGGGATGCCGGTAACGCCGCCCGCCCCGCCCATGGCCTGGAATTTTTCAATCTTCTCCCAGGTCTCTTTGAGAACATTGCCGATGGAGGAGGCTTCGCCGCTTACGCTGCTGGTAGTGACCTCGAAGATGGAACGCTCGGCGTGGTCCATGATCTCGGTCGCCGTGTCCTTGTTGGTGGTCGCCAGTTCCACAATCTCGGTGGAGGCCTTGATGAGACGGCGGAGCATCGCCTTCTCTTTCACTATCTGGGCGTAATACTCAACGTGCGCGCCGGTAGGCACCGCGTCGGTCAGGGCCGCGAGTCCGGCGTTGCCGCCCACGGCATCAAACTGCTTGCGACGAACGAGCTCGTCCTTGAGGACGAGGAGGTCGATGGGCTGGCTCTGGTTGCAGATCGAGGTGATGGCTTCGAAGATGGAACCGTAGGCGGGATTGTAAAAATCCTCGGGCGAGAGGCGACCCTCGACAAGGTCCCACCGTTCGGGCGCGAGGAGAAGACCGCCAAGCACCCCCTGCTCCGCTTCCATGTTGTGGGGAAGGGAACGACCAACATCAAGATCCGCGCCAGAGTCTTCATACTCCGGCTGACCGTAATCGGCAACACTCGGTTCGTCTACCGCCATCGTCTAGTGATCCTTGAAAACACGGGTAACTGTAGGGGTATAAATATAAGGGATTTTTCAAGAGTCTGCAAGGAGAGTCTGCCCCGCAGCTATTTCGGCCAATCCATCCTGAATCCATGCAGAAATCCGTAAAACGCCGGGGTTTTGCGGGGATCGGACTTTGAATAAAACAGATGGGATTCGCAGCCGCAATCGCTGCACCCGAAACCTTTTACGCTTTCGGCGAAAAGCTTGTCCGCGGCTGACGCGATTTCGCACTCCCGGCGGCGCGAGGAACGGATGGGAAGCGCCTCGACCTCGTCGGCCACGTTGCGGAGATAATCCACGTGCCACTTCATGGTCTTGCGTTTGCGGAGATGGCGGTTGACGCGGGGGGTCAGGTTTTTCATGGCCGAGCCGACGTAAACATACCAGCCTTTTCTGAAAACCATCTCGCCCAGCCCGCCGACTTTCAGGGCGCGGTCTTTTTTCAGATTCATCATGAAAAGATAGGCGCCGCTGTCCACCACTTCGCCTTCGAGATAATCCCACGGGATGGGAAGAAGGCGCGCGCTGTCTTTCAACCGCAAGGACGGAGTGTAACCAACTGCCACGGGAATAATGCGGAGCCGGTGCCGGACATCGAGGAGGGTTTTCGAAAATTCCAGATCAGTGTGGTAATCCGGCATGAAGCATTTTGTCGCAGGCGAATGGACGACGAAAATCACCGCCGCCGGAGAGGCGGGATCACTCAACTCCGCAAGCTCCAGCAGGTGCCGCCGGCCGCGTTCGGTTACCGCGTCGGGGAACATGGCCGCGCCGTTCCCGAAAAGGGTTACAGACTTTACCTCGAGAAAAAATTCGCGCCCCGACTCGCGCATGAGAAAATCAAAGCGGCTGTGTCCACAGGCCGCCTCCTGCTTTATTATCTCGGCCTGTTCAAGACCGGGGATCATCTTCCGCACAAGAAGCTCTCGGGCCACCGCGTTTGTCGCGTGGGTATTGAGCAGGATGAGGCCGCCGGGACTGTTGATGGCGGAGACGGTGTAGCGGGTTTTACGCTCCGCCCCGCTTGCATTGAGGCCACCGGAGTCGGAGAGGAGAAGCTCGACGCCGGGCAGGAACAGCTCGCGCAGCCGCCCGGGGTTGGGCAGGAAGGCGCGCTCCTTACCACCCGAAGACAGACGGACATTGGCGATAAAACGGTTCGGCCTGTCGATGAGGCTGGACCTCACGAGGGGGCCGAAATCGTGGAACTGGATTCCCGCCAAATCATTCTCCAATAAAAAAGGCGGCGCGCATAATTACGCTGCCGCCCTTCAATTTACGATCAGCAATCCGGCAAACTACTCGGCGGGCTGCTCTTCATTTTCCTTGAGAGCGACGACCCAGACCTTGAGCTCGGCGCTGACTTCGGAGTGAAGCTTGATGACGACGCGGTGGACGCCGAGGCTCTTGATCGGCTCGTCCATCTTGACCATATCCTCATCGATATTGATCTCGTCGTTGGCGAGAGCCTCGACGATAGCGCGGGCCGAGACGGCGCCGTAGAGCTTGTCGTCGGAGGAGACCCTCTCCTTGAGGGTAACGTCGATCGCGTTGATGCGCTCGGCGAGCTGCTTGTAGTCGGAGATGCGCTCAAGCTCGGAGGCGGCGCGGCGCTTCTTCTCGATCTCGATCTGCTTGAGGTTACCGGCGGACGGAACAACCGCAACTAGGCGCGGAAGCAGGAAATTACGGGCGTAACCGTCGGCTACGGTGACAACGTCACCCATCTTGCCGAGGCCCTTTACATCATCTTTTAGCAAGACCTTCATGGCCATGTCTGATCCCTTCTCTAATCAAATTTTCCAAACTCGTAATGCACGGGAGCGCAAGCGCAATCCCTACCTTCCGCCAACATAACGGAGAAGGCCAAGATAACGGGCGCGCTTCACGGCCTGGGCGATCTTGCGCTGCTGCTTGGCGGTGATGCCAAGGCGCTTGCGATCGAAAAGCTTACCCTGAGGAGAACAGAACTTCTGCAAAAGGGAGACGTTCTTGTATTCGAGCAATCCGTGCTTTTCCTCGGAATGACGGATACGGGTTGTTGGTTCTTTCATATCTTTCATCATTTTGAAACTCCTGAAAATCTATCTTTAAAAATCTGTCTGTATATTCAAGCCGTGCCGCTCGGAAAAGGCTTCGCCAGCCTATCCTTTCGGCCGGACGGTCAATTTAGAACGGGATATCGTCGCCACTGCCGAAATCTTCATCAAAGCTGTCGGCGGGCGGTTCAGAGGACGCTCGCTGGCTGTCGCGGGGACCGCTGTTATAGCGGCGGGAGCTCCCGCCCTCGCTGCGGCCGCTGGTTCCGCTGCCGGTGCCGAGGAACTGGAAGTTCTCCACCACGGCGCGGATCTTGCTGCGCTTCTGTCCGCTCTG
>JAFGWW010000020.1 GCA_016936955.1 Planctomycetota bacterium
GATGAGGTTATCCTCGACGGCAAGGGCAGCCTCTCCCCCCGCGAAAAATCCCTTCGCTATTACTGGAAGCAGCGCGGCGGACCTTTTATCCGCGTCTTCGACCGGACCCAGGACGATGTTCTGCGCTTCACCCCCGAAGAGGAAGGTAAATACACCTTCGAGCTTGTGGTCAGCGACGGCGAACTCGACAGCCTGCCCAACGTCTGTGTCGTCAACATAACCAAATCTAACGAGCGCCCCATCGCCGTGGTCGAGGCTCCGAGCTACGCCGTGACCGGCGCTATTGTCAAGCTCGACGGCTCGCGCAGCTTTGACAAGGAAGGGGCAAAGCTCACCTATAACTGGAAGCAGATTTCCGGCCCCCGCGTCAGGGAATATCATCTTGTGGACAACCAGCAGGAGAGCATTCCTTCTTTCAAGGCCTACGAGTCCGGAACCTATACTTTCGAGCTTGTGGTCAATGACGGTTTCCGCGACAGCCGCCCCTCCAAGGTCTCGGTCGAGGTGCAGAATGGCAACCGCCCGCCAGTGGCGAAGACTTCGGGCAGCATGGAGGTCAAGAGCGGCGAGTCGGCTCTGCTGCAGGGCGCGGGTTACGACGCCGACGGCGACGACCTTAACTATACGTGGAACCAGATCAGCGGCCCCGTTATCCTCGAAGGCACCGCCAACCAGCAGTCGCTGACCTTGTGTCCCAACCGCGAAGGGACTTATGTTTTCCAGCTCAAGGTTTCCGACGGCAAGGCGACGAGCAAACCAGCGATATGCAAGATGGTGGTGGGGAATGCGGGCACGGTAGAACCCGAAGATGAGTTTGCTTTCGCTGATGGAGCAGCCCCGGCCGAGATCACGCTGGACGATGAAGGCTCCCAGTCCCTCGTTCCGCTGGCGAAGAAAGAAGAGCAGGAGCAGGAAAAGTTATCCGCAGAAAAAGAAAATGCCTCCGCAACCGAAGCCAAGGCGAAACCGGGACCGAAGGGAATCAGCCCGAAACATATGTTCAAAAGCTTTATCAACCGCACCACGAAGACGAATAAAGTTTTCGAACCCGAACTTGACGACGACATCTCCATCATGAACGGGCCCGATCAGGGCACGAGCTGGACCGACAAGTAAAGCACGGATTTAAATGCCAAATATATTCATCCTTCTTGCTATTTTCGGATTCATCGGGCTGCTGGTCGAGTTGTTCCTGCGGAAGAAAAACATCGGCACAGAAAACACTGCCGCAAAGGTGATAAGCAAGGAGGAGAGTGAACGGCGCGACAAGGCGATCGAAACTTTGCAGGAGCGCCTTGAATCTCTCAGAAACAAGACCAAGAGTCTTGAAGAAGAAGTTGATAAAGACCCCAAGCGCGTTGCCCGCACGCTTGGCAAGGTCATGAAAAACAAATAGCCCTACGCGTCAACCGGCGTCGCCACCACCCTGACCTTCTTCGCCTCAAGGCCTTTCTTTCCCGTGCCGAGTTCGTACTCGACCACCTGCCCTTCCTGCAGGCTTTTCCACCCCTCCATCATGATGTTCGAGGCATGGACAAAGAGGTCGGTATTCTCGTTTTCGGGAATGATGAAACCATATCCTCTCTGATCGTTGAACCACTTCACTGTTCCGTTTGGCATAATTTCAACTCCTTGTTCTGCTTCCGCCTTCCCATGTTGAAACTAGCATCTCCTGCGGCATTTACCAGTGAGTTTTATGTGAGTTTACCGGAAGGCTTCTGTTAGGAATCCTAACAATTTTGCGTGACGCGGAGTTGGTTTGAGAAGCGCATAATCACAAAGCTTTTACGGAAGGGCAATTACCGTTCCGTCATAGGCGACAGTTTTGCGGATGCCGAAAGTGCGGAAATCTTCCGGGCTTTTATAGGTTGCCGAGTGGCCGTCCGCAAAGGTGCAGTTCGCAAAACCTTCATGCCTGAAATAAATATTCCCGATACCTGCGCTGGGGTAGGCATCGTCGCCTACCTTCCACGAGCCGTTGGGATAATTTGAATCCGCGCTCCAGAGAATAGAATCTGAGAGCAGAACGAATCGGCTGTAATTCGGGATTTTATTGGTCAGCAAATAATCACCGCCCAAGCCCGGTCCGCTGGTGGGGCATAGTTCATACTTGCTGGATGAAAAATGATAGCTTATGCCATAAGTAAGATAGGTATTGAACGATTTGCGATAGGGCTGGATATTGCAGACCGTGATCCGCCAATCATCGATATACTCCTGCGCCACAAGGTTCTTCGCCCATAAGGTGGAAGAATTGAGCTTGAGCCGCATAAGCAGCACACCGTCATTATCGTTTAGATATATCTGGCAGGCAAGAACCGAGTTCTTGGTCTGGGAGGCGCAGTTCACCCGCTTTGCCGAATCTATCGCCTGACCAAGCGCTGGGAGCAGCAACCCCGCAAGGATTGTTATGATTGCTATCACGACCAGAAGCTCGACCAAGGTGAATCCGGGAAGGTGGATTGATCTGCCGCCAGTTGAAACGCGCAATTCCTTATTCAAGAACCTTTCCTTCATATACTCCCTCCCCCTACTCGACGTCGACATTATGTATTATAGTCTAACGCAACAACTCTGTGGAATGGCCTTTTCGCAGTTTTTTTTAACCAAAATGCACGTTTTCATCAAAGCGTAATTTTATTCTTCATCCTTCGGCGCGGCTTCGATTTTCTCCGCCGTTTTTCCCTCTGCCCTCGCTTCATCCTTCATGTCTGATTTCTTTTCAAACTTCAGGGCGGCCGAATTTATGCAGTAGCGCAAACCCGTAGGCGGCGGGCCGTCATGGAAAACATGTCCCAGATGCCCCTTGCAGCGCGAGCAGACAACCTCGGTGCGTATCATTCCGTGGGATGTGTCCCGCACCTCCGCGATCGCGTCCTTGCTCGCGGGGCTGAAATAACTTGGCCATCCGCTTCCGGAATCGAACTTGTTGTCGCTTGTAAAAAGAACCTGCCCGCATCCGGCGCATTTGTACACGCCTTCATCGTGGTTGTTATAATACTTGCCGGAAAAGGCGCGTTCGGTCGCTTTCTGGCGCAGAATGCAGAAGGAGTTCTCGTCAAGCTTTTCGCGCCATTCCTTATCGCTCATCTTGTCCCACTTGACATCCTTTTCGCCGGCCTCTGGCTTTTCCGTTTTTTCCATATCCTTATCCATCGTCTTCTCCCCATTCTTCAGGTCAGAACTGTTCCTCACCTCCTCGGCAGCCATGTTCATAGACTGGCTCTGGGGCAGGAAATAGGCGAGCAGAAGCAGGAAAAGGGCGGTGAAAAAGAGGAATGAAATGGCTATTCTGTTACCCATGGGTCGCCCTCCTGTGGTTACACAGAAACCAACCTCACCCGGAGCCTCGGGCTTTCTGTCAGGCAATTATGTATCACCTGCCCGCAAGCGCAGGGGCTCCACTATTTACTATCAATTATCGTGCCGGATCATTCGGAAAAGCGACGGGATTATTCCGAAGGTTTTCACCCCTCCAGGTCGAAGAAGTCCACCGCCCCCGTTTCCAGGGAATATTCGGCGCCTACGATCTTGAGCTTCTTTTCGCGGACCAGGGTTTCGATAATCTCCGAGCCGTGGCGGATCTGGTTGGCGGAAGAGAGGATGTTGGCGCGGATGGCGTGCTCTTCCAGTTCTTCAGGATTGTTGCGCAGGTCGGTTATGAGAAGCGGTTCGATCGACGCGCGCACACGCTCAACAAATGAATGGAGGCAGCGCGATTGCTGTTCCGCCGGCATCATCAGTTCCTTGATCGCCGTCTTGACCGCGCCGCAGTCGGAGTGGCCCAGAACGACCACAAGGTGGGTGTCGAAAGCCTCGGCTGCAAATTCGATGCTGTCGATAATCGAAGGCGCAACAATATTGCCCGCAATCCGGATCACGAAAAGGTCACCCAGCCCCTGATCGAAAATCAGCTCCACCGGCACGCGCGAATCGGAACAGCCCAGAATCACCGCAAAAGGGTTCTGCCCGTTTACCAGTTCATTGCGCCGCTCGTTGGACGGGGCCGTGCTGCTGCACCGCTTCCCCTCCACATACCTCTTGTTACCCTCTTTGAGCCTCTTCAAAACCGCGCCTGCAGAATTCATGTCGGACAGGTTCCTTTCTATGAAAGCCACCCCCTCTATAAAATTCTTTCCAACTGTATGAATTTCGTTGCTCAACGCAAGAGCTTATTACCATGTGGGTGTCAGAATTTCCACACCATACCCGTCTGCATAATGAATAAGTTCTTCTAATGAAAACGGAAAACGCCCGCCGCCTGAAAGGTCATACTCCAAACGAAGCATATCCCCCTTCTTCATTTTCGAGATTATGTATTGCAGCGTATCCCAGCCATTATCGCCTTTTCCTATCTCATGGCCGTTGATGATATAGGCAAGCTGATGCGGATCGGTTCCCTCGGGGCTGTAGTTGCCGAATTTGAAGGTATGGACGCCGTTCTTCCCTTTTGCAAGAATGTCTTCAAGCTCTTTGTCGCTGATGATCGGTTTTATTATCTTCTGAAAATCTTTTCCATTCCACTCGTATGTGTATGACGGCTGTTTATCCACCGATTCGTTGCATGTTGTTTTCAAAAGCCACCCTTTCCCGGTGTTGATCAGCCTGTAAGAGGTTCCTTCAAAAAAGCCGGCGCTTCTGTAACCTTCTCCGTCTTTCCTGAAAACATAGTAGCCTCTGTTGCCATTCACATCAAGAAATGCGTTGCGCTTGTCTTTAACATATACCGGTTCGATAATTATAAATTCGCCACCCTTCGCACTCGTATACCGCAGTATTTTGCTGCCTTCCGCCAGTTCTTTATATGTATTCCCGTTTTCCGGTATAAACGAATGGTCGATGATATATTTCCATATATCCTTGCTTATCGAAAGCCTGGTATGCTCCGGCTTCTCTGTTTTGCAGCCGGAAACGAAGATAATCATAAGTGCAATCAATGCAGCAACCGGTTTCATAATTATCCACTCCCTAATTTGTCAGATCTTCGCCTCTTTCATATTTGTATTTATAACCGCCGATCGGGACAACAAAAAAGCCCCGCCTTCTTCGGGCGGGGCCTGGAGATGTTTATCTCTGCCTTCATTTCGGAAGGGGCTTGCGGACCGTGTTCTTCTCCGTTCCGGTTCCCACATTCGCGCGTACGTCCTCACCGTTCTTGATAAAGTTACGGCTGCGCTTGATCTGCTCGGTCAGCAGCTTGTAGTCGGCCGGGTAGCCTTCATACTCGAGGGCCGGTTTCGGGTCGAGGCGCGAGTAGTATCCTTTAAGCACCTCGATCTGGTCGATGGCGTAATCGCCTTCCTTCGCCTCGGTAAGCATAGTGCTGGCGGCGTCGAGCCAGATCTTGGCAGCGCCGAAATTTTCCGCGCGCCGTTCAAACTCGCCCACAAGGTAGACGAAGAAGGGAATCTTGTCGGCCGGGTACTGGTTGGTCTGAAGGCTCTCGCGGATCAGGTTTGCCGAGAGGGTGAGATATTTGATCTCATACTCGATCTGCTTCATCCTGAAGGCGGCCTCGAGGGCGAGGGACTTGCGCTGTTCGCCCGCTTCCTTGACCCTGTCCTGTACGTTACCGCTCATATCCTTGAGCCACGGATCGGAATCGGTATCGGGATAGCTTTTCCTGCACTCATCAATCACGGCCTTGAGGCAGCTGCGCGCCCAGCCCGGAACGCCGAGGCGATCATAATATCCGGCGAGGGTGATGCCGATGATCTGCCTCTCCTGGGGGGTGTATTTGCTCTCGTCCTTATACATCTCGGCC
>JAFGWW010000183.1 GCA_016936955.1 Planctomycetota bacterium
AATGGAGCCCCCAGGCAGGACGTGGCGGCGCGATCTCTTGCCGCCTCATCGTCCGTGATCGCGCGGGCAACCGCCTTATCCTCGGCTGCCCCAACAAGGTTCTTACCGACAACGTGCCGCCCACCATCGGCATCACCGGCCCCACCAGCAGCCGCGACCTGACCGTCGACCTTACCTACGCGGCGGCTGACAACGAGAACGGCAGCGGCCTCGCGAACGTCACCCTTTACTACACCACCGACGGCGGGGCGACATGGATGAAGTACGGGCAGGATAACGACACCACCAGCCCCATGCAGTTCAGCACCAAGCTTGCCGGCCAGATCGGCCTCATGCTGGTGGCTGTCGACCGCGCAGGCAACCGCACCGCCCTTCCCAAGGCAGGCGAACCCGCACCGTTTACGATCCTTTTCGATAACGAACCACCGCTTGTGAATTTCGACCCCCAGCTTCCGGGCGACGGCACCAAGTCGGCTATCGCCGGCAATGAGGTTGTCGATATCCGATGGAAAGCTTCGGATGTCAACATCAAGGAAAACTCGGCCTATCTTGAGTTCTCCGCCGACGGCGGCCAGAACTGGGAGCCGATCCCCGGCGCCAACGGCCTTCCCGTCAACGGCCCCTTCAAGTGGCGCGTACCGCAGGAAGAAAAGAACAACTGCCTCCTGCGCGTGACCGTATCCGACGCGATGGGCAACCGCGGCAGCGCCACCAGCCTCAAGTTCGCCATCGACAGCATCCGCCCCGAGTCGCAGATCATCGGTGTTGAGCCTGTGCGCGACGACAATGAAGGCCCCTCGACCAGCGACTTCTCGAAGCAGGACAGCAACGAAGTCGAAGCTATCGCGGGCCCCACACCCAAGGCGCGCTACAAGATAAACGACTCCGAATCGGAAGACGCAATCGTAGAGGGTGACGTACACCTTCCGCCTATCGACATCACCGGTACCGAAGCTGCCGGAGTGATACCGATCGAGAAGAGCGACACCAACATCAGCAAGATAAATACCGAACCGGGCCTCGAACGGGGAATCGACGAGAATACGATTCCGAACTTCCTCCCGAACGGCAACAACACCGGCGCCACGACGGAGAACACAACAGAAGTCGCCAGGTCGGAGAACACCGAGCCCTGGGCCGGCACCGACAACGGCAAGAGCGGTTTCGAGATGCCTGATGACAACGTCTCCGTAACCGAGCCGGTCGCAAAAGCCTCGGCTACAATCAAGGAACCTGCAGCCGACATTATCCCTGAAGCCACCGGCGCGGTCGCGACCGGTAACGGACAGGCGGCTGACCTGATCAAGGCTGCGGAAAAGATGTTCGCCGACGGGAAAGCGACGCAGGCAATCTCCCGCTGCAACGAAGCCCTCGCCCTCGATCCGCAGAGCGCACAGGCTTACGATCTTCTGGCCCGCGTGTATTTTTCCAAAAACGACTTTACCAAGTCTGCTGCTTACGCCTCGCGCGCGGTTCAGCTCAACAGGAACGAGCCCGCCCACTGGAACAACCTTGGCGAAGCCAGCTACAATCAGGCGCGTCAGCTTGGCATAATGCTCATGCAGAAGACCAAGTCGAAGGTCGGCACCCCCGAAGAGCTTGCGAATATAAGCCAGCGCCTTGACGATGCGGTTGACCGCTCAGTCAAGTCATTCACCCAGGTCACTCGGCTCTCGCCAGACCAGAAGAACGGCTTCATCCGCCTCGGCGACAGCTATTATCTTCAGGCCAGAACCAACAGGGTGAAGAAACCTGAGCAGTCGGTTGAAGATTACAAAATGGCTATCGGCGCATACTCCAAGAGCTATAACATAGGCGAGGTCTCCTTCCGCGAGACCTTCCAGCTCGGCGTCTGCTACTACCGCCTTGCCGAACTTAACAATGATGACAACCTTTACGCAAGAGCCCAGTCGTTCCTTGAGAAGTCGATTGAGGAAGCGGACGAGAACACGGTGCCCAAGGAGTCGTACTGGTATCTGGCCGAGATCCACCAGAAACTAGGCAACACCAACGACGCCATAACCTACTGGGAGCAGGTAGCCAAGTCATACCCCCAGAACAGTCGTTACCGCGATGAAGCGAAGAAGAGGATCAAGGACCTGCAGGACCTCCAGTAAGGTTGCAAGCAAAAGATACCGAACGGCCAGGCTGACGACGCTTGGCCGTTTGTTTTTACAAGGTTGAAATCAATGCTGAGGATAGCGCACATCTCGGATTTACACATTGCGTGCACCCCGCGCTGGGAGCAATTGAACCTGAAACGTATTTTCGGGCATCTCAACTGGAAACTAAACCGCTGCCGCAGACATTCTCTCAAAGTAACGGAAAGAGCTCTCGAAAAAATCGCGGCCGACCCGCCAGACCTCGTTATTCTAACCGGCGACCTCGGCCAGATGGGGCTGCCCCAGGAATTCGAAAAGGCGGAAGATATCCTGTCCCCCCTAACCCGAAAAGGAATTCCCGTATTCAGCATAAACGGCAACCACGACCGCTACGGGCAGGAACCGGACAGCGACAAGGCTTTCGAGGAATCAAGAGAGCGGCTGGCGCTGGGGATGAAGGTAGACGAGAGCGGTATGCTCAACTTTCCAGAAGAAGGAATTGAAATCATCCTGCTGAATCAGGCGCAGGTAATCCCCCTCTTCAAATCCGGCGGCTGGAACGGCGAGGCGGCAATAGCGAAACTTGACTCCGCCCTTACGGATAGAAAAACAGGGGCGCTACGAATCTGCGCCGGCCACTACCCGTTCATATCCCCCTCCGGGATATGGCTACCGCCAGTCTGCGGCATGCGCGACGCGGAAGCGTTGAAAGATCTTTTTATCAGGCACCAGATCAGTCTCTACCTATGCGGGCACATCCACGCCCCCTTCCGCTCCACGCCTTTTGACGGATGCCTGCAGCTCTGTTGCGGATCGTCGAGCATTACGGATATGGTTAGATATATAAGAGTGGATAATGGCGCATACGAAATCATCGAACGCTGATCCCGGGAGCGGGATCGGTGGTATGGGATAAGGATATTGGCGCGGCCTTATTCAGCAGAGCTCGGCGTTGAAATATAGCATAACTCGACTGCGTCTCTCGGCAGGTTTGGCGGTCTGGGCTGCGGTTGCCGACTCAGGCGATTTCTCTGGCTCAGGCTTTGACTCTGCCGCAACCGGGGCGGGAGAAGCTGGCTCAACCTCTGTTTTTGCAACGGGGGCATGCACTGGCGCACCGGCAACCTGCAAGAGCTCGAACCCGCAGGAAGGATCAAGACTGCGCACCACCTCGGCGCCAACTATTTCGTAAACCAGCGCCTCTCCAACCAGCCATGTCTTGACCCCGGATCGCATGCAACCGGTAATGGTGGTGCCCTGCCTTCCGAAAGAACCGTGGATATGGAGCGTGGGCTTACCCTGTGAATCGCAGGCGATAATGCCGAGGGCGTTGACTTCATGCGCCTCGTTGATCTTGACCTTGATCGGCTCCAGCGGGCGCTGATCCTTATCGTGGGGGCCCACGACAATCTCGCCGCTTCCAACCCCGCCAGTCATGGAAACAAAACCGGTCCTGATGCCCTTCTCGGCAGCAAAGGCTTCGATACAGTCGGGAACCACATCCCCATCCTCAAGCCTGAGCACAAACACACGACCGATTTTGCCTTCAGTTGCTTTCATGGGCATCTCCTGACGGGTCAAACTAACTGCCGATCAAAGTCCGTATACCTTAAATACTTACCACACTTTTCAATGCAGTCAACCGAAAAGAGAGCAAAGAAGACCGCTACTGCACGACATACTGCTCGCTCCCAAATATAATGCTTAGTGCTTTGAAGAAGGGCTACGGCATTATTACAAGCCGCAACAAGGAACATGATAGGCAACAATTGGAATGGGCGCATTCTCCGTCGCGGACTAATTATCCGCGGCGGTTTTATTTTGCAGAGGGCGGCATCAGCCATCCGCAGCGGTGACAGGATGGCAAGCTCCCGCGCGCCATGATCATGTCTCTAAATCTACGCATTTCCCGGCCATTGATTATGTCCGCAAGCGGGGTGTCGGCAACATTCCCCATCGCCACGCTTAGGCAAGGATACAGCGTTCCGTCGGGATGAAGATGCACGCTCGACCACGGGAATGGGCACGGCCGGAAAAGGGAAGGTTCATGGCGATCGATATTAAGCAAGCTGGAAAGATCAGGAAGCTGCTCCGCCTGCTGAAGCGAAACAACCTTGGGATGCAGGAACACGCGAGAGCCATGTTGCACGCTGTAGGCGCGAACCCTTTCGAGCTGCTCCTGTATCACGTCGAAGCGTTCATAATTGAGAGGCTGGTGCGATTCGAGTTCTTCAAAACCGAACATGTGGTCGCCATGCTGCGCCGCAGAGCCTTTCAGGAATTGGAAAGCGTGCGAGTCGGCATGCAGTTCCTCCACAACGTAGCGGTGCAGATCGAAAAGTTCATCCGCATTGTCATCGAGAACCACGCTTTTGATATCAAGAACAACTTCCGGATTGAGCCGGTCCCGAGCTTCCCTGAAAGCTTTGAGCCGCTGCAACAATCGATCCCATTTATCTTCGCTGAAACCGCGCACGCGGTTCCCGATATCGTCGATTGAGATGGAGAGCACCATGAACTTTGGGGCCGACAAAAGGCGGGAAATTCTCTCATCGTTCAAGAGCAAACCGTTACTGATTATATTGCAGTCGAAGCGATTTGCGACATGATCGAAGATTTCCTCAAAATCACGGTGCAGGAATGGTTCTCCGCCGGTAATGGTAACGCGGCAATAATCAGGAAGCTGCTGCGCAAGGTTGATCCACTGCGCGCCGGAAAGCTCCTTCAGTTCCGCCCCGTGCTCTGGCTGCGGACAGAAAGGACAGCGCAGGTTGCAACGGGTGGTGAGGACAAAACAATACCGCGCGGGCAAACGGTCAGTGCTGCCGTAAAGCTCTTCGGTCAGTCGCTGGTGCCGGGCGTGAATGGAGATATTGGCGGATTGTTCTTTATCTGACATATAATCCCCGCTAACCGGTGATGACCCGGCCCCGGTTGGCTTCGAGGCGCAAGATGTAATCCCACTCCGAGATCTTGCCGCTTAGCATCGCACCCAGGAAAATCCCTTTTTCGCAGGCGTAATCGCAATTATCGTATTCGCCGTCGCTGAACCTTCCGGTTAGGTGGAGATTGGTGATCGCCCCCATGCGGTAGTTTAGAATCTGCATTGCCTCAGTGGTGCGATCTTCAGGAACCAGATAAGCATAGGGCTTGCGCTGCATGGTGCGGGCAGACATCTTGTCCATGGGCATGAAAGAGAACTGCCTGAGTCCCTTCTCCATCTCGTCCAGAATCGTCTGGTCATCACGCTGGTCGTCGGCTCCACCTTTATCAACAGTGCGCTCGATCACAATAACTGTTTTACCCTCACATACCGACTCGCGGCTGAATCCGTTCTGTTCGAAAATCCGGGTAAAGGGAATGGCGGGATCGGGGAAAGTGACAACTTTCGTGGGCAGAATCCCGGGCGTATCAAACTCAAAGGCGCCAACATGAAGGGAGCGGACACGGACTGCAGCCATTGCATCCTCTATCTGACGGTCAACCTCAAAGCCCTCAAGAAGAGGAATCAGCTCAATTAGGGGAATTGTCGAGACAAGCTCAAGCCCATCCTCTTCTATCGCCTCACGATTGGCAAACTCCACCCGGCGCACCCGGTTATTCTCGACTACGATCTTTGTAGGGCGGTCGCCAAAGCCAAGCTCCGCCCCGCGGAGCTCGAGCCACTCGCACATTCTTGACCAGATCTCGCCGAAGCCTTTTTCGGGATAGAAAAAGGTCGGCGGTGTCATATCCTTTTTAGAATTGAATATGCGCGTAATAATCTGCACCGGCGAGGCAACGGTGAAGCGTTGCCGGGCAAAGTCGGCGGAAAAACCTTCCGGATTGCCCCACACCTTCGCCGTCATCGGCAACACCAACTTCTCGGCCATGGTCTCACCGAACATGCGTTTGATAGCCCCGACAAAGTTCTCCGGATCTGCAGAGAAGGAGCTTTTAATATGGGCGAAGAGGAACCCGCATCCAAACAAGGTCAGGCGCGCAAGAAGAGCCGGGGAAAGCCATTCGGCAAGATGGGGAGGAAACCTTAAAACCCGATCCGCAAAATACAGACCCTGACTGTTTTTCGGCTCATGAAGTTCCGGGCCTACAATCCGCCGGGCAAGCGCAACAATTTCAGGGACATTGTGGGAAAGGCGATGGGCGCCAAAATCAACATGATGGCCGCGCCATCCGAAGCAACCAGAAAGGCCGCCGGGAGTGGCTTCTTCCTCGACGAGTACGGTTCGCCCGCCGTAATTATGCAGGCGCAAACCAAGAGCAGTTCCGACGCCAGCTGGACCAGCCCCCAGAATCATGGTCGTCTCGCGCCGCAAATCATCATTCATGCAATTGCCCCATCACAAACAGAATATATTCATTATTCGATTTGACGCGCCTGATTCAAGCCGAATCACTGAAAAGGGCGATAATTATATCATCGCCAGAAGGGAATAAAATCTTGAACTGCCAACCCCAAATAGCTAGAGTTGTATCAATGATGGCCGGATTTTCCTGTATTTTTCCGGCTGTCAAATAAACTGACAGGCGGGTATTTGCATGAAAATACATATTCTGGGCGGAAGCGGCTTCATCGGTGGCCATATCGGAGAAAAGCTCTCCGCTGCAGGCGATATCCACCCCGTCCTCTATAGCAGCAAATCATGCAACCTTCTGGATCCTACTCAGACGACATCTACACTTAACTCATTCGCAAAAGACGACGCTATCCTCTTAGCATCGGCTTCATTCAAAAAAGATTTCTCCGCTGTCGAAGAGAACCTGTTGATGGCGAGAACAATTACAGAAGCACTGGCCTCAACCCCAGTCCGCCACCTGATATACCTGAGCAGTGTCGACGTTTACGGCAGAGTTGAATCGGGAAGCGTAATCAACGAGGCGCTGCCGCCCTACCCCGCCAACCCTTATGGTCTCGGCAAACTGGCGGCAGAGTATTGGCTTGGACAAGAACTGTGCAGGCTTGACATTCCACTCACGGTCTTACGCTTACCCGGAATCTACGGTCCGGGAGACAGTCAGCGGAGCGTTGTAGGCAAGATGGTAAAATGTGGCATGGATGGATACATAACAGTCAACGGCAAGGGCGAGGCCAGACGCGATTTTGTCTGCGCCGACGACCTGCCAGGAATTATTTCCCTGGCCTTGTCGAAAAGAATTACAGGCACATACAACATCGCCACCGGCAGAAGCATATCCATAAATATGCTTGCGGAAATCATGGCAGGACTGTTGGGATGCAAGATACGGTACGCCGACGAAGAACCCCCGATGCGTGACTTTGATCTGATTTTTGACACGTCAAAGCTGCGCAAGTGTTTTGATAACATTGAACTGACGGGCATAGAAGAAGGTGCCCGCCGTTACATCAACCAAGCAAGCGTCAAGGAATAAGAATAATGTCTGATGATATTCTGGTCCAAGGCTACCGCGACGACTCGACCTGTGATGTAAGTTTTTTCGTGCCCTGTCTGAACGAGGCGAATAATATTGTCGCAACGCTTGAGACCATTCAGGACGCCTGCCGGGTTGCGCAGGTGGACTCCTACGAGATCCTTGTGGTCGACGACGGCAGCAGCGACAACACATCAGGAATCGTCAAGGAGTACGCGAGAGAGCACCCGGGCCTAAACATCCACCTGCGCGTCAATCCGTGTAACCTTGGCCTTGGACGCAACTACGCCGAATGCGCCTATATCGCACAAGGGCACCACTATATGATGATTGCCGGTGACAACGCCGAACCGCGCGATTCCATCGTCGCCATTCTCAGCCAGATGGGGAAAGCGGATATGGTTATCCCTTACTTCGGGGAGCAGGAACAGCGCAACGCCCTTCGCAAAGCAATCAGCCACACCTTCACCGCCGTCGTTAATTTCCTGAGCGGCAATACCATACATTACTACAACGGGTCTATTTTACACAAACGCCTGAACGTCATGCGCTGGCACTCCGACACCCACGGCTTCGCCTATCAGGCGCAGATTGTTACGAGGCTGAGGGATGAGGGCGGGACTTATGTCGAGGTAAACGTCCCGAATAACGACCGTATGCAGGGGGCATCAACCGCTTTCCGTCTTGAAAATTTTGTCTCCGTATCCCACTGTCTTCTGCAGATTTTCCTACGCAGGATAAGAAAAACGCTATTCTTCTCCACTTATAACGAACAGGTAAGGAAAAGGGCCGAAGCAAGAGAGAATATCCAGCAGGGCGGAGCGGATCAGGATTCCGGTAAGGAGACCTTGTAGTCGCCGCAACGCACGCCATCCTCGGCCATGCGATAGCGCTCTTCTGAATCTATGGCTACCCTGAATCCGCTCAAGGGATAACCGAAAAAACGGAACCGGTTCAGCTGCGGAATGTAGACGTCTTTGGGAAGATCTGCCGCAACCCCGGCATTGAGTCCTTCCAGCACTTTCCAGTTCATAATCTGTAGAACAGAGTTTACGTAAAACTCTCCGTGCTTGCGCGCATACTCTTCAAGCACATCCTCCCCTGGGCGCTCCAGAAAAGAGGTGACACGCCCGTCATCCGCCAACTCGATAATGCTGTTTGATTTTTTACGGCGATGAACAAGCAACGTGGCATCAGCTTTTTTCTCGCGATGAAACTGCAGCATGACCGAGAGATCCTGATCTATCAGAAGGTCTCCATACATGACTAGGAACTCCTCCTCCCCGGCAAGGAAAGATTCCACGTTTCGCACACCACCTGCTGTGCCGAGAAGTTTCTCCTCAACGCTGTAGTGGACATGAAGGGCAAAGCGTGAACCATCACCAAAATAGTCGCGAATGACATGAGGCATAAAATGCAGATTGATCATCACCTCATCAAAACCGTAGCTGGCAAGATAGCGCAGATTATATTCGAGTAGCGGCCTGTCGCATATCGGCAGCATCGGTTTCGGAGTTTCGCGCGTGAGATTGCCCAGGCGGGTGCCGAATCCGGCGGCGAGAATCATTGCTTTCATTTTCTCTTCTCCACCAAGCCCTCTATCAACCCAACCGCAGCGAGAAGATCGCGGCAACGGTAATCAGGAGAGGAACGTTCATCAAGAGGATTCACGCTTATAATCGGCGCATCGTCCTCGCATCCGGTTTCAACAAGGATGGTTGTGCAACCGGCGGTTTTGCCTGCCTGCATATCGCTCGGCCTGTCGCCGATCATGAAACTCTGGTTAAGATTGATATCATATTTCTTAGCAGCGGCAAGCAGCATTCCGGGCTCAGGCTTGCGGCAAGCGCAGGCAGTTCGGTACTCTTCAAGTGTGGCGTTGGGGTGATGGGGACAGAAATAAAACTCCGTTATCTTCCCGCCGCCAGCGGCAATCATATCTTCAACACGCCGATTAACTGCGGCGATATCAGCCTCCGATGCATCCCCACGAGCGACAATAGCCTGATTGGTAACCACAAAGACAGGGAAGGACAGAGCGTTGATGCGTCCGACAGCTTCTGGCGCGTAAGGGAATAGCTCTACGTCTGCGGGGTCGGTAACAAAACCCCGGTCGGGCATAAGCACGCCATCCCGATCTAGGAACACCGCACCGCCCATCAGACATCTCCAGCAACATCGATAAGGGCGCGACCTACTTTGCCCGCGCGGATGTCGTCGAGAGCAATGTTGATATTGTCGAGTGAGTAGCGGTGGGTCACAAGTTTTTCAAGGGGAAGTTTGCCTTGCCGGAAAAGCTCGGCGTAACGGGGGAAATCACGATCCGGATCAGTCGCCCCGCCCCAACTACCCTCTATGCGCTTGCCGCAAATAAGTTCAAAAGGATCGAGACTGATCTTGTCGCCCGCCGCAGGATGACTGGCAAACAGACACCGCCCCCCTCCTCGCCTTATGGCATTGAACGCCGCCTCGATAGTCACGGTTTTACCCGCCG
>JAFGWW010000184.1 GCA_016936955.1 Planctomycetota bacterium
GAGCCTGCCTCACCGCAGCGCGGGCATTCTCATACCACATCCGCGGGCTCTGCTCCGCAAACCCCGACCGGGACGCATCGATGGGCTGTTCGTTTTCAGGATAAAAAGCGCTTGCCACTGCGCGCCCGCTCGCTGCATCCAGCACCGAAGCCTTTACCGACGAACTCCCCAGATCAATACCCAACAGATAAGCCATCATCTCCCCTCTGGTCTTTGACATAAATAATATACGCTCTGCCGTCCGCTTTCGCCTTGATCATTGTCGCATTTTATAGCACAATAGTCGCAAGCTTTGATGCTTTACTTTCAGCGCAAGGAATAGGGGCTGCCATGAATAAGCTTGCCGCCAAAGAATATTATTTCAGCGACAAAAACCTGCCCCTCGCCATACGCCGGGTGCGCACCAACCCCTCGGCTCGCCTTACGCACGAGCACGATTTAACCGCCGTCAGCCACACCCATAATTTCTGCGAGCTGGTGATCGTAACCGGCGGACGGGGCATGCACTGCCTTGAAGGGACGGATTTTCCCGTAGCTTCAGGCGACGTTTTTCTGCTCCATCAGGGACAGGAGCATTATTTTCACGATGAAGAAAGCCTCGAATTGATCAACGTCATGTACGAGCCCAAAGGGTTGGGGCTGCCGGAGGAGAGACTGCGCGCCCTTCCCGGATATTGCGCCATGTTCATGCTCGAACCCGCCTACCGGAGACAGCACCGCTTCGCCAGCAGGCTCCACCTCAACCGCGTCCCCCTCGCCCGCGCGGAAAATCTGGTAACGGGAATTGAGGGCGAAATCAAAGGCCGCGAGCCGGGGCACGAAGTGCTGGCAACCAACCGCCTCACGGAATTGATCGTATTCCTCTCGCGAAATTATGTCAAATCGGAAACGCCGGAAGCGCGGTCACTGCTCAGGGTGGGAGGGGTGATAGGAGAGCTTGAACGGGATTACGAGCGGCAGTGGACAGTGCCGGAGCTGGCGAAGCTTACCCACATGTCGCGGAGCAACCTGATGCGCGTCTTCCGCAAGGCCACGGGACAGACGCCGATCGAATATCTGATACGCCTGCGGATTCAGAAAGCGATGGGTCTCCTGTTACAGACGGATTGGGATGTAACCAGAATAGCAATGGCCGTCGGCTTTGAGGACAGCAATTATTTCTCGCGCCAGTTCCGCAAAGTCAACGGCCAGTCGCCGTCACGCTACAGGCAGCACAGGGCATACCCCGACAGCGCCGTTTAGAAAATACTATTACGCCGCACCCTTCTTTTTCTCCACCACGGGCGCGAGGTTCTTTTTCAGGAACTCCAGGGTCATCTGATAAGTGCGTTCCCAGCTTTTCCCATCCAAACCGTGACCCACGTTTTTGATAAGCTCAAGATGGCCTCGCGCTTTTCTCTCGTCCAAGACTTTCTGCAATTTCTTTGCCTGTTCAACCGGTACGGTATTGTCTTTCGTGCCGTGAAAAGTAATTACGGGCGGATCTTTCGGATCAATGTGGTTTATGACTGACAGGGTCTTTACCAGAGGCGATTTCTGATCGGTGGTTCCCGCCATCATCTGCATGACCAGAGTCACAGGATCTCCATCCGGCACCTTGGCGCCGCTTTTGCGGAGATGATCAATCATGTCCTTGGCCTCGGCCTCCAAAATCTCCGAGCGTTCAAAATACATATCAAAATCTGTGGGGCCGAAGAAATTGACCACCGCCTGCACGCGGCTTGACTGTTCGGGGTAAGCCGGGTCTTCACCTTTACACACGGAATCATCGGAAAGGCCAAGCATCAGCGCATGGTAGCCTCCGGCGGAAGACCCCAGCACCGCCACGCGGTTTGGGTCTATCCCGTAGGTCGCGGCCTTGGCTTTCAGAAACCGAACCGAAGTTTTGACATGCGCAATCTGCTGTGGAATGTTATAGTTTGGCGCAAGACCGTAATCAATGGTAGCAGCGGCATACCCTTCTCCGGCAAGCATGTTGATATAATCGCTGTAACTCCCTTTGCTCCCCGCGATAAAAGAACCGCCATGAATACAGACCACCAGCGCAAAAGGCTTATCCCCCTTCGTCGGCACCGCGAGGTCAAGCTTTATCTCCGTCTTGCCGTCCTTGAGATAGACAAGATTGTTATAACGCGTGAATTTTTTCTCTTCCGCATGCAACCCAAGAGGAAGCAAAACCGCAATCGCCACCAGAATTATCCGCCTCATCCGCACTCTCTCCTTATATCACTGCCATGCAATAAATTATCGCACACCCGCGAATGTGCGCACAAATGTTTTACGCAACCCCGGCAGGCTATGTTACAGCGAAAATATTTTAAATGGAAGGGTAACGAAAAAAGACGACAAATACATATATCGGCAGCACCCCAAAAAAGCCGGTCATATGAGTCGGCTCAGGCAACAAATACGGATTTGTCATTAAATGAGCGTTATTTCGTTTCTTGTAACCATTGTTCTCGTCATTGGCAGAGCCGCCTGCGTTGAGTTGCTGAAGGTACTTGTTGCCGCCAGCGTTATATATATGTGCATGCTCGGAATCGTTGCCGTCCTTATCCTGATAGCTGGAATTTGTCTGGTTTTATCCCGCTAGCACTTCTCCCCATGCAACCGACTAACCTTTCACCTTATCAAGAAAGACAGAGTTGGCGCAGGTCTTGTCCTTCTCGTAGGCGGTGACATT
The DNA here is from genome assembly GCA_016936955.1 of Planctomycetota bacterium. Taxonomy (GTDB): domain Bacteria; phylum Planctomycetota; class SZUA-567; order SZUA-567; family SZUA-567; genus JAFGWW01. The sequence goes on from JAFGWW010000184.1 coordinate 2,684, forward strand.
GCCCAGCGTGGTATCGGAAATGTTATTGAGCGCCGTCTCGGTATAATATGCCTGATGGCCTGTAACGATCACGTTCGGGAAAGTCAGGAGTCGCGCGAAAATATCATCCTGTATTACCTCGTTGGAGAGGTCCTCGAAAAAGAGATCCGCCTCTTCCTCATAAACATCGAGGCCGAGATAACCTATCTTGCCGCTCTTGAGCCCTTCAATCGCACAGACCGTATCGATCAGCGCGCCGCGGCTGGTATTGACAAGCATCACCCCGTCCTTCATCTGCGCAACCGCCGCGCCGTTGATAAGATGATAGGTCGAGGGCAGAAGCGGGCAGTGCAGGCTTACAATATCGCTCCGCTCAAAAAGCTTCGGCAAGGGCACATATTTTCCACCCATAGCGACAATATCAGGGTTCTCGTTCGGGTCGTAGGCGAGAAGTTCCATGCCGAAACCCTTGAGAATACCGGCGGTTATTGCACCGATTTTCCCTGTGCCCACAATCCCCACCGTCCGGCCGTGCATATCAAACCCCAGAAGCCCTTCAAGGGAGAAGTTGCTTTCGCGCACCCGCGCGTGGGCGCGGTGGATCTTGCGATTGAGGGCGAGCATGAGGCCCACCGTGTGTTCCGCCACGGCGTAAGGGCTGTAAGCCGGAACACGGCAGACACAGAGCCCGAGCTCATGGGCGGCTTTGAGGTCTACATTATTATAGCCAGCGCACCGCAGCGCGATAATCGAAACGCCAAGCTCTTTGAGCCGGCGGAGAATCGCCTTGTTAGCCATGTCGTTGACAAAGATGCAGACCGCTCCAAACCCGTCAGCCAGCGAGACGGTCTCCGGCGTCAGGCGGGCTTCGAGAAAACACAACTCGTGCCCGTGCGCCTTGTTGGCCCGGTTCAAAAAAGTCTCAGTCGAAGGCTTGCTCGAAAAAACGGCGATCTTCATGGCTAACTCCTTCTCTTTGTTACCGACAGACAGAGAGCGTCTCACCTGTTCAGCACTTTCATCCTACACCATAGACACAAGCATGCGCTGTTCCATTTTTCACAACAAATCCGCGATGCTCTCTTCTATCGCGAAAAAAGCGGCGGAAACGGTGAAATGTCAGGGATTTACAGACCTGCTGACAAGCGCTCTTTTTTATTTAAAAAGCTTAACGACGACAGCACAATTCACTCTTATATGCCTTGCCCTGTCTCGTTGGGTGAAGTAAAATTAAGGGTGCGATACAGGATGGGCTTGCTATCGGGGGAGGAACAGGACATGGATACTCAGCAAAGAGAGACGAGAAGGCATCTGGTTTATTATCTCGAAGTCTACGATTCCGACACGGATACGCTGCTCGGGCATCTTGCGGACATCACGGTAAGCGGTATCAAGATTATCGGCGAGGAACCCCTGAATTCCGACACCGTATATAACCTGCGCATTGTCTGGAAGCAGAGCGAACGCATTGAGGAAGATATCGATATCGAGGCCGAATGCCTCTGGTGCGGCAAGGATGTAAACCCGTCCCTGCACGCTTCCGGCCTGCGCTTTATCAATCCCTCGCCACTCATCAGGCGACATATCGAGAGCATCATAAACCAGATCGGCTTCCGCGATATGGAGTAGGCTGAAGGCCACACCTGAACTTACATCAGGCGGCGTCAGTACGATAGTTACTGGAAAAAAACGGGCGGGTCTGTATCTTCGGGAATGATAACGGAGAACACACGGCCTAATCAAGCAGGTTGTTTCGACCGGTCTTTGGCGCCGCAAAAATCGCGCAAATCCCTCTCCCCGGAGAGCGTATCTCCGAGTTCAGACGGACCAAGCATTTTTTACGGTGCGCTCTATACCTGATGCAGGCTAAGGACTAGACGTCCTTGTCCATAATCAGTCCCAGCACCTCATGAAGACGCGCCATGGTGTCGAGGAGTTCCTTCGACGGCCATTCCTTGAGCACTTCGTCGGTATCTTTATTGATAACCTCGACGTAAGTCCGCGATGTTTCTTCATGAACCTGGAAGCGCAAGCCCTTGTTGAAGGTGCTCATCACCTTATTGAGCTGATCGGTGGCCTTCTTGACATCGTCAATAGACCTTTCCTCTCTCTCCTGCACCTTGCCCTGCTGGTGCTCTTCAACGCTGGTGAAAGCCTTTTCAACCGCCGCTCTGGCCCTGTCAGCCCTCTGTATACTCTGGGGCGGCGCAACCTCAGCGCCATTCTGGGCTTGAGCGGGAACTTGCGACTGGACATTGCCAGCGCCACTCAATTGAACAATATCTGCACTCATAATATTCTCCCGCGCGACATGATTACGAAAAACCTCCGCACATTCGTACATGCCAAACGACATTTATCCTAAGATGTCAAAGTCCTATAACTCCCAATCCCTTCCGATAACAATTCGATAATGGCGAAAAAAATTTGGCCGGCGGGCGACCCGAAGGCCGCCCACCGCACCAAAGGTATTACTGTTTAGCCGAGAAGCTGGAGAACGTTCTGACTCATGACGTTGGCCTGGGCCAGCATGCTGGTCGCGGCACTCTGAAGAATCTGGTTCTTCGTGAAGTCAGTGGTTTCCTTCGCCATATCGGCGTCGCGGATCGCGGACTCGGTCTTCTGGATATTCTCGATCGAGACGTTGAGGCTGTTGATGTTGGTCTGGAGCAGGTTGCTCTGGGTCGCGCCCAGACGTGCACGCAGACCGGACACATCCTCGATAGCCTTGTCGATAATGGAGAGAGCCCTGATCGGGTCGACGGAGAGACTGGCAACGCCACCGCCCAGAACATCCTGAAGCGAGAGGGTCTTGGTCTCAATAACGGACTTGCTATCATCGAACTGGTCGGTAACATCTACCTGACCGAGGTTGGAGACAGCCATGGACTGGATGCTGTAAACGGTACGTTCCTGGTCACCAGCGCCTTCACCAAGCTGATACTGCATACCACCCTGGAAGTGATTAAGATATTCGGTGGTGGCATGGCCAGCGTTAGTCAGGTAGCTACCATATTCTGTACCAGCAACATCTGCTGCAACCCAGCTGGTATCCGTAAGGAAAGAAGCCTTACTGTAAACAGAGCCGTCGGTGTAGCCAACCTGAGCGATGGTGGTGGAGCCAACCTTGCCTTCATTAAAGACGAAGGTACCGGCGAGGTCCTGGGTGCTGATATCAAGTTCAAGACCTTGGGTCTTTACCTGGCTGCCGTTGATGCTGAGAGTGGCATCCTGACCGGTCTGCTGAACGGTTGTACCACTGGTGCCGGCGTCAACAAGGGTCGGGGTGGAGACGTTGGCCTGGTCATAGTACTGCCATACCGAACCCTGCTGCTGTTCGATCTTGACAAACTGGTCGCTACCATAATCCTGACTGGAAATACGAACGCCAAGGTTGGTAAAGCTTACAGTACCAGTTACCTGGGTACCGGCAAGGCCAGCCCAAGCCGTGGTGGTGGCAAGAGCAATGCCCAAACCGGTGCCAGCCGTGTTATCATCGTTACGGATTTCGTTCAGAATAACGGTTGTGCTGGCGTCAAGACTGATGCCAGCAGCAGACTGGGCAACGAGGTCTTCGGCGCGCATCTGGCTGTCTTTGTAAGCAAATACTTGGCCAGTGGTCGCACCTGACTTGACTGTCTTGAAGTAAAGCTTACCTTCGCTGTCTGTATTCTTGCCAAGCTCAATACCAGAGAACATGGAGAAATCGGTGTCAAAAGCTTCGGCACCACCAGCAGCGGTAAAGGAACCGGTATAGCTAATGCCGTTATTTGCCTCGATACCTCCAGTTGTAAGATATTCGGCTGTACCAGCGGTAAGACCGCCAGCAATTGTCACAACACCAGAACCAAGGCCGGAGTTGTTAGCAGCAACAATACCGCCAGCAACACCACTGGAAACCGAGCCGACCAGGGATTCTTTCGACATGCTCGAGTCCTTGTAGAACTCGGCCGTGGTATCACTTGTGTACTTGACCCAAATACGACCCTGGCCGTCAGTGTTCTTACCAGCAACAACACCTGTAAGAGCACCAGCAAAGAGTGTGATACCCTTGGCGGTGTCAACCTTATTGAACATGGCTACATCGCCTGCTGCACGCTGGGCGCCAGTCACGTTACCAACCATGTCACCTGTAGCGGCGACACCAACAGTATCGTTAACGGTCTGGTCGCTGGCGAAGATAAGGGCAGCATCTACACCGGTCGAGTCAGCAACATTGCCGATAGCAGAAGCGATCTGGCCAACAGTGGCACCAGAGTCAAAAGTGAACTGACGGGAGCCCTTGTTACCGGTAAGAATAAAGCTCTGGGAAGAGGTAAGTGCACCATTAGCATTGATGTCACCAGGGTTGGTGGCACCGGTGTTGATTTCGAAATAAGCCTTGCGGGCTTCCTGCTTGGTGTCGGCTATACCTGAACCACTTGTTGCGTTGGGGGCAGCAGTACCGCTGAAGGAAATGGAAATTTCGTAATCGTCGCGCTTGAATACCTGCTCAATACCGGTCTGACCAAGGTTCAGAAGTGCATTCTGCTGAGTACCCTTGATGTTGACACTGCGGTCGTAGACAAGTTCCTTACCGCCGTTGAGGAGCATCTGGTCGCTGTACTTGGTGGTGTTGGCGATACGGTCGATGGTCTGGATACCGCTGTCCATTTCGGACTGGTCGGCAGCTACCTGCTCGGGGCTGGTAATACCGTTGTTCGCCGCGTGAAGGGCGAGGGAGCGCATCTTCTTGAGAATTTCGTTCATCTCATTGAGGGCGCCTTCGGCGATACCGAGAACGTTCATCGCTTCCTGCGAGTTCTGGACTGCGCGCTCAAGACCTACGTTCTGGGCGCGGAGCTGTTCGCTGATGATGAGGTCGGCAGGGCCGTCTGCACCGATGTTGATGCGGTAACCGCTGGAGAGCTTCTCAAGCGACTTGCCGAGCATGCGGTTGTTGATGTTGAGGTTACGCTGGGTATTGATAGCACTGATATTGTGGGTAATGATCATAGCCATAAGACTATATCCTCCATGATTTTTTTCATCCTTGAACCGGCAGCTTCCTTGCCGCCGTCGACTCGATTCGCATCCTTGCCCGGTGGAGTCATATCCGGATCGACGAGTTTAAGGCCCTGTCGATGCAGGCCGGTTTCACATAGGCTCCCCTCCTATTCTCCTTAAGATTAAAGAAAAACGGTTCAAATTTCCGCTTGTAGCGCTCAAATAGAGAACACCATACTCGCTGCATCCTTGCAGAGAAAGGAATCCTCACAGTTATTTACGGCTACCACAGACTGTTCTTTAGGGCTTAATGCATTTTCTGTAAACTTTTAAACTCTTATAAATTAACCACTTACAAATAATTTATTGCATTTTCGGTAAAAGTTGGTTACCGGGCGGGTTTTTCCGATTAAACAATCGGGAAACTGCGGGCGGACTATCGGGGATATCAGCGGTTGATTGAAATTTCGGCGCGGTTGCGGAGGGTTTCGAGCCATCTGTCGAAAGCATCGCGGGCGGCTAGTTGGCGAATGATTATGGCAATCTGGGGGCTAACCTCGGAGAATGGACGCGGTTCGGCCGGACGCAGGGTCTCGACCTGGAAAAAGCTGACCGCCCCGGCGAGGTAGATGGGGCCGAGTATTTCGCCCTGTTTTGCGTTGTCGAGCTCCTTCTGCACCTGCCCCGCAAGCATGACGGTCGGAACCGGGGCGCCGCCGCCGAAATCGAGGAGGCCTCCATCCGCCGCGGCCGGGCCTTCGGAGAATTTGGCCACAATTTCGGTAAAGGGTATGCGGTGCTGGATCTGCTCGACCACATCCTTGGCGATGTCGATGGCTGAGCGTTGATCCTGCCTGCCCTCGCGGTCGAGGTAGATGATAACCGAACGCAGGCGCGCGCGGCGGGGCTGCATGAATCGGTCGCTGAATTTTTCGTAATAGGCTTTGACCTCAGCGGGGGCGATGTCGGTCGGCATGGGGGCGTGCCTGTCCATGACGCGGTTGAGGACGAGGTCCAGTTTCGCCTGTTTGATAAGCTGGCGGTTGTCGGTTATAAGCCCACCCATGGCGCGGATGGCTTCGGCGTGGGAGTATACCTCATCGGCGGAGGGGACGATCCCCTCCTCCCCTGCCGCCTGCATGATAAGCACGCGGTCTATCATGGTGGCGAGGACTTTATCGCGGAGTTCAATCTTCTTGCGCTTGATAATCGCCTGCCCCTTGGGGGTGAAGGCGGCTTTGCCGAGGCGCATCTTGAGCTCGTCCACCGCCCCGTTAAGAAGCACGCGGAGTTCACCCTCGGTTATTTTCTCGCCGTTTACGGTGGCGGCAATCTTGTGGGTAAGAAGAACGGATTCGTCCTGATCCAGCAGGCTCTCCTCGCCGTTGTCGTCAATCTCCGGGCCGAACATCGAGGGGTCGACAGGCGCGACCTCGATAGCCTTGGCGTCGTTGTCGTCGCCGAGAAGTTTTTCGTTTCTCGTATCATCAAAAACGCCCGGGGCGATGAGTTCCTTGCCGAAGTCGTCGTCGTCGAGGGCGGAGATGGGCTTGTGCTCGCAGCTCGGTTTGGGCGGAATCGGCTGCTCATCCTCGGTTCCTGGCGACGGCATGGGGGCGACCTCGGCCGGGGGAAC
>JAFGWW010000185.1 GCA_016936955.1 Planctomycetota bacterium
CTTCTGGCCAGCACCTTCCCGACCTTCTTCGTCCTCACCTTCGTCTCGGCCGATGAGGACGACATGATGAAGATCACCACCGGCCTGACCAAGGCTATTCCGCCGACCTTCGATTTTGCAGGCGCGTGGCAGTCCCTCTCGCAGGTCAACCTGAGTTTCGTGACCGATATGCTCTGCGCTTTTGCAATCGTAACACTATCCATGGCTTTCGCCACGGTGGTCGGCATTCTCGCAAGCTCATTCAGCAAGAAAAGCTCATCCGCCACCGCAATTTCCTACGGTTTCATTCTGCTGTGGTCGATCGGCACCCTGATCCCGTATTTCATCTCGGCGGGGATTCCCGATGCGATCGTCACCCTGTCCCTGACGGTCAATCCCTTCGCCGCCGCAGCCAACGCCGTATCGGAAGACGTGTTCCCGGGGCAGCCTATTGGCCTCTGGTTCAATCACATACTAATCCTGCTTGGCGCGACCGCGGTTTTCCTGGCCGTTGCCATTTTCAAGGTACGCTCGATGATGCAGCCGCAGAAATAAACGGAACCAAACATGCTGTTAAAAATCACGGATAATAGCCTGATCGGAAAACTTGCCGTCGCCGCACTGGCGGGCTGCCTCCTCTCAATCTCCGCTTACTGCGGCGAAGAGGGCCAGCTCAATGAGGCGACCGCAACCAACATGATCAAGGTAATAAAAGAAGAGCCCGTACTCTCGAAGATGCGGGCCGCATGGACCCTTGGGCAGGCGCGCTACGGCAGCGACGCAGCGATCGAGGCTTACCGCTCGCTCCTCAAGGACAATTACGCCCCCGCCCGGGCGAGCGCGGTTTACGCTCTGGGAAGATGCGGCAACAAGTCCGTCCTTAAAGACATCGAAAAGACGCTGAAAGATAAGGACGAAACCGTGCGGGCCGAGGCGTGCATCGCCATAAGCGAACTTGCAGTCCCCGAATCGGCAACCGCCCTCCCATTCTCCGACCCGGCGAAAGCCGTGCGCCACGCAGCATTGCAGGCAGCGGTGGCTCTCGGAAGCGAGAAACCGGCCGGAGCAATATCCGCCCAGTACGCCAATGAAAAGCAGCCGGAGCTTCGCGCCGAGATAATCGACACCCTCTCTAAAATATCACCGGAGAGCGCCCTCGACCTCGTGGACAAAGGCCTCTCCGATTCGGAGGCAGTGGTAAGGATTTCGGCTCTCGAATGGCTCTCCCTCCACGGCAAGGGTAAGGGGGAAAAGTTCGCGGGTTCCGTAAAAGCCATGCTCTCCGACAAGTCGAGCTTTATCCGTCGCGCGGCGGCGGAGTGTTACCTTAATATCGGCGGCAACGAAAACGACCTCTTCCCGCTCTGCAAAGACAAGGACCACACCGTCCGCTCCGCCACGGCATCGGCCATGGGCAAGCTCGGCGGCGATGGGTCATGGCAGAAACTTTGTGAGATGCAGGCGGACGCTTTCCGCGAAGTCAGGCGCGCAGCCTCTTTCGCCCTTCTCAACTTCGAGAAACGTGACGGGGCCAATCGGGAAAAACTCGAGGCGCGGGCGAAGGACCTGCTTGAAAAAACTTCCGCCGAAGAACGGATGGAAGGGATCTGGATGCTGGGTGAGATGAAAAGCCTTGCCGGATTCCCCAAGCTTCTCGATCTGGCGGCGAAAAATCTCCCTTCCGAAAAGGATGCCGACGCGCTGGGCAAATTCGAGGCGCAGGACATGCGCGAGTCTGCCCTCGTGATGTGGGTGATAAGCCGCACAGGCTTCAATGATGGCGCAGACCTCGCCATGAAATACGCCGACGCTCCGGGCGAGAACGGGAAATCCCTGAGGATTCACGCAACCCGCGCATTGGGCGTTATGAAACACCAGCCGGCAACCGCCATGCTTGTGGGTCTTCTAAAGCGGAAACGGAGCGCCATGGGCGAGGTGTTCTACACATACGTCGGCCTGGAACGCTCGAATGCAATCTGGGCTATCGGTGAGATCGGTGACAGAAGCACCCTCGACACACTCGCGGCGATCGTACTGAACACCAGGCCGCCGGAAGACCCGATAAACATCGGCTCCATCTGCGACATACTGGCCAAAGCCAAGTACGATAATAAAAACACCATCGCCAAGATGCGCGCCGTCGCAGAAAAGGATACAGGCACAGAAACTTCTTCCATACTTGCCGATCTGGTGGGCAAACTCACCGGCAAGCGCCCCGATGTGCCCGTATTCAACCGCGAAGACATTCAGTCCGAAACCTTCCTCAGAACCAAGGAGTAAATTTGCTCGTCCCGCAACCGGAGATAAAAACTCGCCTCTCGAGCCTGCGCAAGGCGATGAGCCGCGCCGGAATTGGCGCTTATATCGCAACCTGTCCGGAAGACGTTCATTATCTGTCTGGCTTTACAGGCGACGATACAATTCTCCTCATTACCAATAAAAAGCAACTGCTCATAACCGATTTCCGTTACATGGAGGAAGCCCAGAGCAGCGCCTCCCTCTTTGAACCAAGTATCTGGGCTAAAAGCCAGATGGGTTTTGCCGGTTCGCTGGTAAAATCTTTCAATATAAAAAAAGCCGGCTACGCCCCCTCCAGCATCTCGGCTAAGTCATTCCAGATGATGAAAAAAGCCGCGCGAGGGGTGGATTTCAAGGATTGCGACGAGCTAGTTTCCGGGCTTCGCATAATCAAGAGCCCGTGGGAAATGAAGAAAATGCGCGCCGCCCTGCGTTGCGCCGAGACGGCTTTTGAACGCCTGAAAAGCCGGATAAAAGCGGGGATGACCGAAACCGAGGTCAAACTGGATCTCGAATGGGAGATGCGGCGTCTGGGGGCGGAAGGTGTGGCTTTCGACACAATCGTCGCCGCCGGAGCCAACTCAAGCCTGCCCCATGCCCATGCTGGCAAACGCAAAGTCTTGCCGGGCAAACCACTTCTGATAGATTTCGGCGCAAGGAAAGACCGTTACAATTCCGACTTGACCCGCGTCCTGTTTCTTGGTAGCATTCCAAAACTCTGGGAACAACGTTACCAGCTGGTTAGGGAAGCCCACTTGGCGGGGAAATCGGTTCTCGGCCCCGGAGTTACATGCCGGGACGCCGACCTGGCAGCGAGAGCCGTATTTTCGCGGGAAGGTTGCGCCGAGAAATTCGGCCACTCCCTTGGACACGGCGTCGGGCTTGCGGTTCATGAACAGCCTAGACTGAGCAAGGTATCACCGGTTGAACTCCGCCCGGGGATGGTTGTGACTGTCGAACCAGGATTGTATTACCCGAGTAGTGGCGGGATTCGTATTGAAGATATGTACCTGATTGTTGATAATGGTGCCAAGAGAATAAGCAGACTGGATAACTCTATAGAATCGGCAACAATCTGATTTGCCGGACGGAGGATACTGATGAGCGTCGACAAGATACGCGAACTTCTTGAGCTGATGAACGAAAACGAACTGGTTGAACTTGAACTCGAAGAGGGTGATTTCAAGGTAAAGCTGAAAAAGCCCGGTGCGGGCATGATGACCATGGTTCCGAGCGCCGCCCCCGTTGCGGCTCCCGCCCCTGCCGCAGGCGCCCCGGCCCCGGCGGCCGCCGCTGCCCCGGCCGTGGATCCGAACCTTGTGCCGATCAAGAGCCCCATCGTCGGCACCTTCTACAGAGCTCCGTCGCCAGACTCCGACCCCTTCGCTTCCGAGGGTTCGCAGGTGAACAAGGACTCGGTGGTCTGCATCATCGAAGCGATGAAGATCATGAACGAGATCAAGGCTGGCGTCAGCGGTACGATAGAGAAAATTCTCGTCGAGAACGGCGAGCCGATCGAGTACGGTCAGCCCCTGTTCCTTGTCCGCCCCTAGGCCAGACTTCTTACTCAGACTTTTACAAGGATAAAATGTAATCAAATGTTTTCACGCATATTGATCGCAAACCGCGGCGAAATTGCATGCCGCATCATCCGTTGCTGCAAAAAGATGGGCATCGAATCGGTCGCCGTATTCTCCGAGGCCGACCGCGAAAGCCTGCATGTAAGGCTGGCCGACGCCGCAATATGCATCGGCCCGCCCGAGAGCTCGCGCAGCTATCTTAATATTCCGAGCATAATCTCCGCCGCGGAGATCGCCGACGTCGAGGCTATCCACCCCGGCTACGGTTTTCTCTCCGAGAACGGACACTTTGCCGACATCTGCCGCTCCCTCGACATCGCCTTCATCGGCCCTTCGAGCGAAGCCATGGCGAAAATGTCCGACAAGGCGGGCGCGAGAGAGATGGCCAAGCAGAGCGGCGTCCCCTCCCTGCCCGGCTCGGATGGCGTGGTCGAGACCGACGAGGAAGCCCTCGAAATCGCCCACACCATCGGCTATCCGGTAATCATCAAGGCTACCGCTGGCGGTGGCGGGCGCGGTATCAGAATTGCCCACAATGATGTCGCCCTCCGCAGCGGCATAAGCCAGGCGCGTTCCGAGGCGGAAGCCGCCTTCGGCAACGGCGGGGTTTATATCGAGAAATTCCTAGAGGAGCCGCGCCACATCGAAATTCAGGTTCTCTGCGACGAGCACGGCAACCGCGTCCACCTCGGCGAACGCGACTGCACCATCCAGCGCAGGCACCAGAAGCTACTGGAGGAATCGCCCTCCCCCGTGATCGACAAGCACCTGCGTCGCGAAATGGGCGAAGCTGCCCTTGCTCTCTGCGAAATATGCGGGTACACCAACGCCGGCACGGTTGAGTTCCTCTTCCAGGACGGCAAGTTCTATTTCATGGAGATGAACACGCGAATCCAGGTCGAACACCCCGTAACCGAGATGGTGACCGGCATCGACCTTATCGAGGAGCAGATCCGCATCGCGGCGGGCGAGCAACTCCGCTTCCGCCAGAAAGACATCAAGTTTACCGGCCACGCGATCGAGTGCAGGATCAACGCCGAAGACCCGGAGATGAACTTTGCCCCCTTCCCCGGCACGGTAAAGCTTTATGTCGCCCCGACCCATCCCGGGGTAAGGGTTGACAGCTTCCTCTACAGCGGTTACCGTGTACCGCCGAATTACGACTCCATGGTCGCCAAGCTTATCGTCCACGGCGAAAACCGTACCGACGCGATGGCGAAAGCTGGCCGGGCACTTGAAGAATTCATGCTTGAGGGCATCAAGAGCACGATACCTTTCCACAGGAAGCTTCTGGGCAATGTGGACTTCGTAAACAACAACTATAATATTAATTTCCTGGACGAGCATTTCCTCTAGGGAGATGCAAGGAGAAACATATGCGCAGGTTTGTTGACACAATGAATATAGTAGTCGCTGTGATGGCGGGTTTCACCCTTATCATTTTCAAGCTGAACAGCCCTTACGTCATCGCAAGGGTTACAAGCGTTGCGGGTGACCTGCGACTGGAGCTCGGCTTCCTCGTCGGTCTGGCCATCGTGGCGCTCAATATCATTCTGGCAATCAGCGAGTTCAAGCAGGGCGGCTTCCGCCGCAACCTTGAGGTCAGCAGCGAGGACGGCCATAGCACATTGAGCATAACCGCCCTTGAACGGCAGCTCCTCTCGACCATTGCCAGCGAGTCCGATGTAATCGACCCGCACGTCAACCTCACCGCACACGGCGAAGGGGTGCCGATCTCCTGCCACGCCGAGTTCAAGCTCAAGCGCCAGGACGACGTCCTCGCCCGCCTCGATGTTATCAAGAAGCACCTTCGCGAGGCTTTCCTCAGGATCATCCCGAACGGGGTGGGGATTGAGGTCAGCGCCAACGTGGTCGATATCGTCAGCGAGAACACGGTAAAGAGCAGCAGCAGTTCCGCCGGTCAGTCCTCCTCCGAGTTCCGCGGCCCCGACTACTCTTCCTACGAGAGCGACGGCATCTCCGAAGCGGACGAGGTTCGCGGCTAGGCTCAGGATTAATACTATTCCATGCGGGCGGGCCGGATATGCCCGCCCGTTTATATTTACGGTAATGCCATGAACGAAAACGACCTCTCCCTTTACGACTTCAATCTCCCCGAAGAGTTGGTCGCCCAGCGCCCGGCCGCCACGCGCGACGCCTCGCGCCTTATGCTGTTGGAGGACGGCAATCCTCCCGCGCACCGCATGTTCAGCGACTTCCCGGACATTCTCCGGGCCGGGGACGTTCTGGTGCGTAACGACACGCGCGTCATCCCAGCAAGGCTCAGGTGCAAACGCGCCGGCGGGGGCAAGATGGAGCTGCTTCTGATCCATCACCTCACCCCGGCGGAAGACGGCGACCGCTGGCTCTGCCTTGCCCGGCCGTCGGCCCATCTCAAGCCCGGCAAGACCGTTTCTTTTGGAGACGGCAAGCATGTCGCCCTCTGCGAGGAGAGGAAGGGCGAAGGGAAAGTTATTGTGAAATTTCCCGATTGCAACCCAGCTGAACTCATGGCGCTTC
>JAFGWW010000186.1 GCA_016936955.1 Planctomycetota bacterium
CAGTTGCTGCACCATTCGTAAATGTCGGTGTACTCGCGCGGGGCCGGCTCCAGTTCGAGAGTTGTAACCGCGCTTCCGAAACGTCCGGCGCTTCCCTTGCGGGTTATCATTGACTTGCTCAGGCCGAAGGTGCCCAAGCCGGAAATAAAGGCAACGTGCCGCTCCGACCAGTTGCTGCGGAGTTCGATTACCTTGAACCGCTCGTCCAGAACCGGGGCGAGAGCCTCCCCGCCTTCCTCCCGCAGCAATCCGGCAAGGAATGCGCGCAGTTCATTGTTCAGGTGCTCGCCCTCGATTCGGCCGTAAACCCATTCAAGGGCGGGAAGCCCTTCGCATGCGTTGGCCTTGCGAACTTCTGCGGAGAAGGGAAGGAAATAACAGACCGCCGACCTCGCGCCGGTGAGCCACTCGCTGGGCGACATGTGGTGCGGGCCGATTACCGAATCTTTTTTCAGTTCTTCGTAAAGCGAATCGTCGGCTGAACTGACCGCGAATATAGGATCGTCGTAAATTTCCCCCAGCCCTATCTCGTCGGCCTTGTTAAGTCCCGACTGGCTGATGAATTCTATCGCACGCTGCCTGATGTATTCGATGTCCATGGTCTTCTCTCTTTGCGGCGGGATGATTCTGGATCTTGGCTTTATTGCCGGGAGTTATGCCACCTCACCACTTCCGCATAAGGCGTGTCGCCTCCGAAGATATCCAGTGCGCTGCCGATGGTGAGGTCTACTTTGGACAGACCGATATTCTCAACCTTCTCAAGGTCGGCAATTGAGCGCGCCCCGCCCGCATAAGTTACCGGGATAGGCGACATTTCGCCAAGAAGACGCACAAGGTCGTCCTCAATCCCGGCGCGCAATCCCTCAACATCAACGCCGTGGACGAGATATTCGTCGCAGTATGCGGAAAGCTCCTTGAGCGACGAGCCGAGGACCTTGAAGTCGGTGAATTTCTGCCAGCGGTCGGTTACGACGTAATATTCCCCGTCGCGCTTGCGGCAGCTCAGGTCTAGGACCAGCCGTTGTTTGCCGACGGCTTTCACCATCTCCTTGAGGCGGTCCATGTCAATTTTGCCGTCCCGGAATACGTAGGAGGTTACGATCGCATGGCTCGCGCCGGCGTCGAGATATTCGCCTGCGTTTTCCGGATTGATGCCGCCGCCAATCTGGAGGCCGCCGGGGTAAGCGCGCAGGGCTGAGAGGGCTGCTTCGCGGTTGCCGGGGCCGAGGGCGATTACGTGGCCGCCGGTGAGTCTGTCGGCTTTGTAAAGCTCGGCGAATTCGGCGGGCGATTTCTCCGATTCGAAATTGGTGACGGTGGAGCCGTCTTCGTTGTCTTTAAGCGTGCCGCCCACGATCTGGACGACCCTGCCGTTACGGAGGTCGATGCATGGTCTGAAACGCATGGGTGCGGGTTCCTCTGGCGGGTTATGGTTTTATGCGGAAGTTGACCTTGCCCTGTCCCGACATCTTGGCCGTGTCGGTCACCACGACTATGCGCTTCCAGCTCACGTCCTTGTCGGCTTTGATTACAAGGACCGGGTCCTTGGCCTCTGCGCGGAAAGCCTTGATGGCTTCGGCAAGCTCGGTGTCGTCCTTGATCTTTTTCTTGTTAAGGAACATGGTCCCGTCGTAGAGGATGGTCAGTTCATAGGTGCGGGTTTCAGGAATCTCTTTTGACTTCCCTTGTGGGAGATCGACCGCGATGCCGCCTTCTGGATCGAAGCGGGCGGAGATTAGCACGAAGATTACCAGCAGGAACATCACGTCGATCAGCGAGGTGACGTTAATGACGTTTCCTTTGGCTTTTCTCGGGTTGGTGAAATTCATTATTTGTTCTCCGCTCTCACCCGCGACATGAGTTCCATTGCGCAGCGCTCCATCTGCAGCACCAGCGAATCTACTTTCTGGCTGAACCATGTGTAAGCGACGAAAGCGGGAATGGCGACAACCAGCCCGCAGATTGTGGTGATGAGCGCTTCTTTGATGCCGAGGGAGAGGTTGCCGATATCCTTGGCGCCTGCAAGGCTGAGTTTGTCGAAAGCCTTGTACATGCCGAGAACCGTTCCGAGCAGGCCGAGGAGGGGGCTTACCGCCGCAACCACCTCGAGGGCAAGGGGGCCGCGGGAGAGGTCGTGCACGGCGCGGCGTCCGGCCGCCTCGACCAGGCCTTCGGCCTCTTCGCGGGTCGATTCGCGGGTGGCGATTACCGTCATGAGTATCTCGGCAAAGGGGCCGCCCTCTTTCTCGCACGCGCTTTTTATGCTCTCCACGCTAAGCGGGGTGCTTGTCGATTCTGCCAGCTTGACAAGGTCGGCCGGAAGGAGAACCTGCCGCCTGAGGATCATCATGCAATATACGATACATGCAACGCCGATGATCGATGCCAGAAGGATAACCGGCATGGTGGCGCCGCCTTTTTCGAAAATCTCCATGATACCGGGCATGTTCAATCTCCTCGGAATAAATGTCTACCGGCCAGAGGGCAGCCCGACTTATGGGGCGCCGGCCAAGAATTTAAGCGATTTTCCAATTAAATCGCAACTTCGTCGAAATGCCAGAAAAAAAGGTCAGCCGACGCTATGCCTTGATGCTAAATGTGAATGAAATTCGTTACATTCCTCTCATAAAAAATTGACTTTATCTGTAGCATGTGATTAATTAACCAGAGTCGTTGTATTTATATAACGCAGGCAAAACAAATATTTTGCGTTGATTATTAACGTTACCGATTGCATCAGGATCATCCTTTGAACGCCCTGCGAAGGCTTTATCCCTATCTCAAGCCTCACCGGAAACGTCTTCTGCTGGCGCTCGCGGCGACCACCGTATTTACTCTATTAAGCCTTATCCCGCCACTACTTATACGCTATCTGGTCAATAATGTCATCAAGCCTCAGGCTTGGCATCTGGTTCCGCTTATCGTTATCTCCATTGGCATTGTCCCCATCATGGCCGCTGCAGTTCGCTTTATAAACGTAATTGGCATTATGCTTACCAGCCGCGGCCTTATCTCCGGCATGCGCAAGGCTATGTATGAAAAAGTGCTGAATCTCAGCATGAAATACCACACTACCCTCTCCTCCGGCGCGATCGTGGGGCGCATCATGGACGATGTAAACATGCTCCAGCGCGTCCTCACCGGCGAGACGGTGCGTCTGGTGGTAGATGTCATTGTTTTCGTCTTCTCCCTCACAATTGTTGTGATGATATCCCCGATGCTATGCATCCTGCTGCTGATAATGCTTGTCTCCTACGTAAAGGTCTACTGGCATTACAGGCGCAAGATCAAGTACGCCACTGAGCAGTACCGCTCTGTTTACGACCAGATCTCCGGCCGCCTGCAGGAGACAATCTCCGGGGTAAAGCAGGTGCGCATATACAATCAGGAAGAGTTCGAGACAAATATGTTCCTTGACCGCACCAACCGTAGCCTCGAGCAGGTTGTAACCGGCAGGAAAAGCACGATCGGGCTCCGCATAGCCTGTACCGCCATCTCCGGCTACGGCTCTACCGTAATCTGCGGCGTGGGCGCGTACATGGTTATCAAGGGGCAGATGAGCTACGGCGACCTGCATGCCGTTAATTCGTATATCTGGATGGCAATCAACCCCCTTGTGCGCCTGACAAACATGATCGCCCAGCTCGAGGAGACCTTCGTCAGCATCGGCAGAATTATGGATGTTCTCGAAGAGAAGCCAGATGTGAGCACCAATGACGACGCGCCAGACATAAAGCGCGGCCCCGGGCGGGTAGAGTTCAGCGATATGCATTTTGCTTACACCCCCGATATGCCTCTCTATCAAGGTCTGAATCTCAAGGTCGAGGCGGGACAGACTGTCGCCCTGGTTGGCCCCACCGGATGCGGCAAGACCACCCTTACCCAGCTTGTCATGCGGCAGTGGAATATCGCCTCCGGTTGCATCAGCATTGACGGCACCGATATCTCCTCCGTAAACCTCCGCAGCCTGCGCAAGCTTTTCGGGGTAGTGCTCCAGAACCCCGTAATTTTCGAGGGCACCATCGCCGAGAACATTGCCTACGGGATGAAGAACGCGAGCCGGGAAGATATCGAGACCGCCGCGCGCGCCGCCGAGTTGCAGGACCTTTACGAACGCCTCCCCGAAGGGCTCGATGCGGTGCTCGGCACTTACGGGATAAAGCTCTCGGTTGGCGAGAAGCAGAGGGTCAGTATCGCCCGCGCAATCCTCCGTGATCCCGAGATACTTATCATGGACGAAGCCACCAGCAGTCTGGACAGCGAATCCGAAGCCCTGATCCAGAAAGCTCTGGCAAGGGTTCTCAAGGGGCGTACGAGCTTCATCGTCGCCCACCGTCTTTCGACAATCACCGGCGCCGACAAAATTGTGGTCATGCGGAGCGGTGCGATTATCGAGGAGGGCAAGCACGACGAACTTCTCGAGATTGAAGATGGCCTTTACCGCAGGCTTTACGAAGAGCTGAAAAACGGAAGCGCGGAGGGCCACGAATGATCGACAGGAAAAAGCGGCTCGATCAGAAAATAGACGACCTCCTCGCGGAACAGCATTTCGAGAAGGGGAAGGGCTTCGCCGACATGGGACGGCTCTGGCGCAACTATCTTTCCCACGAAAAGATAAATGTCTGCCTCGTGGTCTTTTTCACCGCCATCTGGTGCGCCCACGGGTTTTTCTGCGCCCGCACGTGGCAGTTCCTCGTGGACGATGCCTTGCGCTGGGGCAGGGGCTTTGAGTATTTCCATGGCGAGCACCTCGCGGAGGCGAAAGCCATGGCCGCGAAGCTCGGGCTGGATATGGCCTCCGCCTCCTTCGACCTTCAGGTCGAGATGGCTGCGCTGTTCTTTACCATGAACATGATTATCTGGTCGCTCTGGCTCGCCTCCAATTACGGAAGAAGCGGGCTGGTTCTGCGTTTCGTCAAGCATGTCATATATAAGATGCGTAACCAGCTTCACGACAAGCTGCAGGCCTTGCATGTCGGCTATTTCGAGAAGAACCCAACCGGCAGGATAATGTCTCGTATCCTAGATGACGTCAATGTTGTCGACCACTGGCTCGGCGAGCAGGGGGCGATGATAATCGCCCACACCCTCAAGCTCAGCATGGGCCTCTGCTTCCTCTTCTGGATCAACTACCAGATGGCTGCAATCGCCGTATTCAGCCTGCCTTTTTACGCCTACAGTTTCCGCCGCCTGCGCCCCGCGATCAGGAAGGCGAGTATTGCCATGCGCAGGATCAACTCCAAGCTCTACGCCCTCTCCACCGAGCGCATATCCTCCGTGCAGGTGGTCAAGGCTTTCTGCCAGGAGATAAGGGAGAAGCTGCGCTTTTCCAAACTGGTGCACGACTCATACCGCATCGGCATGCGCCTCGTCCGTCTTGAACAGGGGCTCGGCTTTATCGCTGGTAGTATCACCGCCCTCACCACAGGCATGATTTATTACATCGGCATAAAGCACATACAGGACGGCAGCATGAGCCTCGGCAGCCTCCTCGCCTTTACTCAGGCTCTGGGTTATGTTTTCGAGCCGGTTGAGTTCCTTACCAGTTCGACCACCGCCCTTGAGGGTATGCTGGTTGTTCTGCGCCGGATATTCATGCTTCTCGACGAGGACGAGGAACTCCAGTCCGGCAAGATCCGCCTCAGCGGCATGAAGGGGAAGATCTATTTCGACAACGTAAGCTTCACTTACGAGGGCCAGCAGTCCCCCTCGCTCAAGAACGTAAGCTTCAGGATAAAGCACGGCATGCGCGTTGCTCTCATGGGGCCGTCCGGTTCCGGGAAAAGCACCATTTTTCAGCTCCTTCTGCGTTTTTACGATCCCCAGGACGGCGCCGTGCGCGTGGGCGGCGTCAACCTTGTCGATGCCGATACCGGCTCGCTCCGGCGCCACGTGCGCATGGTTCAACAGGAGCCCACCGTATTCTCCGGAACCATTGCCGAGAACGTCGCCTACGGTAAGGACGAAACCCTGCCTGACCAGATTATGAAGGCGGCCAAGCAGGCGGAGCTGCATGAATTTATCATGACCCTGCCTGCCAAGTATGAGACCGAGATCGGCGAGAACGGCGTCACCCTCTCCGGCGGCCAGCGGCAGCGTCTCGCCCTGGCAACCGCCCTCATCACCGACCCCGAGGTTCTCCTCCTCGACGATACCACCTCCGCCCTCGATGCGGAGACCGAGGCGCGCATACGCTCCACCCTCAATCACCTTCTCAAGGACCGTACGAGTCTTATTATTACCCAGCGCATCGCCACTGCGCGCGATTGCGACATGATCATTGTGCTGGAAAACGGTGAAATCGCCCAGCAGGGTACCCACGCCGAACTCTCAGCCGCCGAGGGGTGGTATAAGCGGATTGTGGAGCAGC
>JAFGWW010000187.1 GCA_016936955.1 Planctomycetota bacterium
CTCCGGCGGTGGCTTCGGCGGCTGCACCGTCAACCTCGTCGACTCCGACAAGGCCGAAGAATTCGCAAAACTCCTTTCCGAGAAGTACAAGGAGAAGACCGGCATCACCCCGGAAATGCACATCTGCAAGGCTGTCGACGGCGCCAAGGGCGGAAAAGCCTGAGCCTGATTATCCTTTCTACGCAATACCATAACCGGAGCCATGGCAAGCAGTTGCCGTGGCTCCGGTCAATTTGCACACGAAAGCCGTCTTGCAAGATAAAGCATAAACCGTTAACATGGATCGCAGCTTGTTAACCATGAGAGTGACCGCCGTTTTTTGAACACATAAGGAAGTTCCGAAATGCAAAAGGCCAAAAAACTTCTTGCCGACAACGTACGAAAAATGTTTCCGGTCTTCTTTGTTACCTCATTCGTGATAATCGGCGCAGTCATCGCTGTTTTCCTCTATGTCTTTTACGTCCTGGAGAAAAACAAGAACGTCAGATCCCTGAAATTCGAGAAGGTTGCCAGTATCCAGTTGCGCAAGCAACTTATCAAGGCCGAATTCCACACCATCATAAGCGACCTGCAAATCCTCGCCCTCCAGAACGAGCTTATGGAATATATCGAGACCGGGTCGGACAAGGCGCGCGAGCTCATGGACATCGAGTATCTGGAGGTGTGCAAGAGAAAGAGGCTATACGACCAGATTCGCTATATCGATAACGACGGCATGGAGGTCTGCCGGGTGAATTTCAACCACGGCCAGCCTCAGATCGTGCCCAAGGAAAAGCTGCAGAACAAGAAAGACCGTTACTACGTCAGCAATACCCTGGCCCTGGAGAAAGAACAGTTCTTCGTCTCCTCCTTCGACCTCAACGTCGAGAACGGCGTAATCGAGGAACCGCTGAAACCGACAATCCGTTTCGGCACCCCCATATACGGCAAAGATGGCAAGAAGCACGGTATAATCATAATCAACTATATGGGCAAGGAGCTTATCGACCGTATTCTCTACGGCTCATTAAAGAGCCCCGGAAACACCATGCTGGTTAACCGTAACGGATACTGGCTGTGCAGCGAAAACCGCAGCGAGGAGTGGGGCTTCATGTTCCCCGAGAAGCGGGACGTTACTTTCCAGAACCGCTATCCGGAAGAATGGAAAACGATCTCCAATAGTGAAGAGTGCCAGATCGAAAGCCGCGACGGCATCTTTACTTCAGTAAAGGTCTGCCCCATTCCGGATGAAGCTGGAGTAATTTCCAACGCTGAATACAGCACTCCCCAGACGGGAAAATACATCCTTGGCGGGAAGGAATACCATTGGTTTCTTGTTTCGCACCTGCAATTTGGTGAAATAAGCGAGAGCCTTGAGGAATACAAGGTACGGCTTCTTTCCATCGGCATTGCCCTGCTTATCGGCTCCAGCCTAATTTCCAGCCTGATTGCCAGGGTGCTGGTCAGGCGTTCCCTCTCGCAGGTTGAGCTTTATTACTCCGCCAACTACGACCCCATGACCGGGCTTCCCAACCGCGCCAACTTTGATTCCAGATTGCGGCAGGCCCTCGCCGAAGCGGGACGTTACAACCACAAACTCGCCGTCCTCTATCTGGACCTTGACGGCTTCAAGGCGGTGAACGACAGCCTCGGCCATGCCGCAGGGGACGACCTCCTTGTGCAGGTCGGGCAGCGCATGCTCCACAGCGTCCGCGCCTCTGATACGGTTGCCCGCCTCGGTGGGGATGAATTTACCATCCTCCTCCCCCATTTCGAGAAAGATGGCGACGCGGAAAGGGTGGCGGAGAAGCTTGTCGCGTCCATCTCCTCCCCCTTCACCGTAAAGGGCAAGGAAGTAACGATCGGCGCAAGCATCGGCATCAGCCTCTTCGAAGGCGAAAACGATGATGTCGACCTCATCCTAAAACGGGCCGACAACGCCATGTACAAGGTAAAACAGGCGGGCAAAAACGGCTATAAAAGAGGTAGCGCCGAATAGAACGCCAGCCCCGCAACCTATATGACGGCGTTTGATTTATCTCGTAACCACCTGATATTTATCAACTTTAAATAAATATTTCACGGCCGATAATCATGAGAAAGCCGGTATTGCACTTTATGCAAATCAATATCTTGTGCCCCTCAGATTCCACCCACAACATCTAGTATCAGTCCGATAAATCCTTCACTGACAACATATTCCGAAAATATAAAATAGACCGAAAGGAAGTGCCCCAAGGGACGTAAATATATGGTGCCGGGAGGTGTTATGCGCCACGGCTACGCTTGAGCAAAGCAGACTTTCAGGTTTGACCGATGGAACGGGCTTGCCGGATCTGCAGAAATATACTGCCCCGAAAGGACTTCGAAATGTTCGTACAGTGCTGCGTCTGCAAAAGAATCCGCGTTGATGGAGAGTACAGACTGCCTTGGCCGGGAGAACTTACGAACGAAGTTGCCGAGACATACTGCCCCCGTTGTGCCCGCGAAACCCTCCAGCGCATCCGCTCTGGCGAGTTCGCCGAGATGGCCGAGCGCCGCGCCGAAGAACGCCGCAGGGCTATGTAAACCACGTAAGAATATTAACCGAAAAGCGTTACAGGACGGCAACCACCCTCCCCCGCCATGCCCCGGCCGCAAAGCATCCCACCCCATACGGGGAAAGATAAATAAAAATATTAAGGCTATATGAAGATTTTGGGTTGACATTCGCCGCCCCAGCCTGTAATCTCTTTCCTCTTCAACGGTATAGATTATTTGTTTTCAGCTGGTAACAGCAGAGCAGTAAGGATAAATACAATGCCAAGAACCACGAAAAAGGCTGAACGTGCAGCGCTTCACAAGGCCCGCCGCAAGATTCGCGTCAAGCTTCGCACCAAGCGCCGCGCAAAGCGTGGCGGTCTCAAGCTTGTAGCCAAGTCCCATCCGCACCGCAAGGCTGCCGCGATTCGCAAGAACGTTCACTGATCGCCTCAAAGAATCCAACGAAAAAGCCTCCAGCCTCACGGCTGGGGGCTTTTTTAATTATCATTCCAGCTTTGCCATCATGTAAGCAGCAATAAATCGATTCACAGTTTAATGACGCGGCTCAACAAAGCTTTTGGTCATTTAAAGCTTCAGCGTAAAGCCGAAGGTGACGCCGTGTTCGATGCCGGTGCTGTCGACGAAGATGGTGCCTCCGTGCATTTCGACCAGCTTCTTGACGATGGCAAGGCCGAGGAGTTGCTTGCCTTCATAGCCCTCGATAACTTCCGATACAAGGGCGGGACGGAAGAGCAGGGCCACCTTTTCCGGCTCGATGCCGCCGCCGGGAGTAGAGATGGTAAATATGGCTTCGCTTCCGTTGCAGGCGAGTTCGGAGATGACCTCACCCCCTTCTGGAGAGAGGGAGAGGGCGATGTCGAATACGGTATTGAGAATTTCAATCATGCGGTTGCGGTCGCACATTACGGCCACGCCGTCTGGCGAGGTGCTGGTGAGTTTTACCTCTCGCTGGAGGGCCACGGGCTGGTAAAGCTCAACCGACTCGCGCAGGAGCAGGCTCAGGTTGACCTGTTCGCGGCTGAGCTGAACCTTGCCCGCGTCGATCTTGCTTATGTCGAGAAGGTTGTCGATCAGGCCGTTGAGCCCCTGCGCCCGGCGCAGGCAGACCTCCTTGATCGATTCGTCAGGCACCACGCCCTGCCCCAGCAGGGAGATATAGGTGGTGATGATGCTGATGGGGTTGCGCAAATCGTGGGCGGCGATGCCGAGAAGCTCGGCGTTCTGCTGAAGGGCTTCGCGCAGTTTCTCGTTTGCGTCCTTGAGCTTGTCCTGCGCAATCTTGAGGCGAGCACCGGCCTTAACCCTGGCGGTAAGCTCGGCCATTTTGAAAGGCTTTGTCAGATAGTCGTCGGCGGTGGCGTCGAAGCCCTCGACCATGTCGACAGTCCTGTCCTTGGCGGTGAGAAGAATGACGTAGCAGTCTTTCAGGCTATCTTGGGCGCGGACGTTCTTGAGCATCTCCACTCCGTCCATGATTGGCATCATGATATCGCTCACAATAACGTCGGGCGGATTGGAGATCGCCATGTCCAGCCCCTCTTTGCCATTGACGCCGACCTCGACATCGTAACCGGCCTTGCGGAGATGGGTTGCAGTCACCCCGCGTAGTGAAAGGTCGTCATCGACCAGCAATACCTTGATAGCATTTTCCGGTGCATTCATATAAGCTAACCCCGTCCAGTAATATTTTATTATGTCTTTTGCCTGTGAATATAATATGTAAGGATCAGGAATAAAACCAGTATAAATTGGCAAGAAACGGGATAATAAGGGCTAAAAAGACGAAAGGCCGCGCACAATGCGGCCTTTCTGCGTTTGAGGCTTTGGATCATCTATTATAAACCGACAGTTACCGCTGCAACGCCTCCCCCTCACTCCGGTTGGAAATGAATTGCGGCAATCGGGCGCCGTCGCGCACGGAAGGGTCGGGCAGATCCAAACAGTACGCATTCCAGATTCAACCGGCCCCTGAATTCGCGCGCAGCGGTATCTGCGCGGCTGGATTCATTCAGCCGTCCATTCCTTTCTA
>JAFGWW010000188.1 GCA_016936955.1 Planctomycetota bacterium
CGAGCCTAACGAAAAGTTGCCGGTCATTTGCCCCATCAACATCAGCGCGCAGATCGACGGCAACTATGGCAAGGTTGTCGCTCTGCGGTTTGCCGAAAGAGATAAATCTGCTGCCCGCGCCCACGGCCTGCCCTTCGTCGCTTGAGGCTCCGGCAAGCTTTTCGGCAAGGGAAGAGGGGATATCCGGAAAGCCGCCATCGGAGAGGATAATTACATTCGCCCTCAACTGGCGGTTGGGATTACTCAGACCTTCAAGCTCTTCATCCGCGCCGGGCT
The DNA here is from genome assembly GCA_016936955.1 of Planctomycetota bacterium. GTDB lineage: Bacteria > Planctomycetota > SZUA-567 > SZUA-567 > SZUA-567 > JAFGWW01. Next base: position 277 of record JAFGWW010000188.1, read on the forward strand.
CCTTGGGAGCGGCTTCGATATTACCGGTATTCTCCACCTCGCGGAGGTTCTTCGCCACATAAGTCACGGCCACCGCCATGTTGATCGCCTCGTTCATATCGGTGGTGGTGTTGAGAGGCCCTTTGATCTCAGAGATGATGCGGCGGAGCTTGTCCTTGTCGGAGGTGAGGCCGCACAAAGTCTGCGGCCGGTCGGCAGCGAGGATTATACAGAGCTCGTCCTCAGATGAGGCACCCTCCCCTGCCACGCCGAGGTTGTCGATAATTTTCAGCGCCTCCTCCTTTGCCGCTTCCAGTCTGGATTTGCCGTCAACGTCGCGGGTGCCCATGCTCGCCGAGGCGTCGATTATCAGGGCAGCGCGCCTGCCCTGCGCCTTGTTGACCTTGGTGAAGGGACGGGCGAGGGCGAGGATGATCATGGTAATGACGAGAAGCTGGAGCAGAAGCAGGAGATTGCGCTTTATCATCTGGATCGGCGCGTTCACCCGCAGGTCCTGAACGCTACGCCGCCACAATAGGGTAGAGGCGACGACATGGTCCTGCCGCCGCAACTTGAGGAAGTATAGAATCGTGATCGCCGGGATCCCGGCCGCCAGCCACCATAAGGCGCCGACGTCAAGAAACTGCCACATATATCCGCCAGTCGAAAAACAAAGGCCACCGCAGGAAGCTTACGAAAAAAGCCCGCCCTTTCTGAGATAATTGAGAACGAGCTGATCGAAAGGCACCTCGGTGGAGCTGAAAATATAATTTGCCCCGCGGCGCACGCAGCTGTCTTTTATGCCGCCGCAGAAATTTTTCAAGGTCTCCTGATACTGGCTCAGAAGAGGCTTGCTTACGGTTATTTCCTGAAAGCTCCCGTCCTCGGCGTCGACCAGACGAAGGTCGCCCTGCAGTTCCGGATTGATCTCTTCGGGGCTGAGAACGTGGATCACATAAGTGTCGGCCCCCGCTCCGGTGATTTTCTTTATCCCCTCTTCGTAACCCTCGGGATCAAGAAAGTCGGAGATAAAAATCACGACGCCGTTGCCGGAATTTGTCTTTTGCGCAAAAGCGGAGCAACTCTTCTCAAGGTTGGTTTCGCCGGAGGGCGCAAGAGACTCGACAAAATCGAAAAGCTGCCACGAAAACTTCTTCCCCCGCCACGCGCCGGAAGAGAGGCCGAGTTTTGAATTGAAGGCGTGGACCTGCACGCGGTCGTTATTCGAGAGCCCCACATACGCCACCGCCGCCGCGACCTTCTTGGCGTAACCAAGTTTGCTCGGGGTGCCGAAAGACATGCTGGCCGAGGTATCGACGACGAGATGGACGTGAAGGTCTTCCTCTTCGAGAAAAAGCTTGAGGAAGAGACGGTCGAGACGCCCGTAGATATTCCAGTCGATAAAGCGCAGATCGTCGCCCTCGACATAATTGCGGTAATCGGCAAACTCCGAGGAGTAGCCGCGTTTCTTAGACCGCCGCTCGCCCTTGACCTTGCCCCGGAATATCTTCCGGCTCACAAGGCTGAGCGACTCGATCCGCCGCATGAAATCTTCGTCGAGAAGTTTTTCCGACATCATATACTTTCCGGCTTGCCCCACACCTCGGGCTCTGTGTCCAGAACGTTTACATCGAGCCACGCGAGCACGCGGGCGAGCATCTCGCGGATCTGGTTGCGCTTGCCGTAATAAAAACCTTCGCCGTCACAACTCACGCCAGCCGCTTTAAGATTGAAATGCTCAGCCAGATAAAGAGCGCGGGGAAGATGGTAGCGCTGGCTAACAAGGATAGCTTCGTCCAGATTCCAGAGGCCGCTGGCCCGGGCGCAGGTGTCGAGGGTGCGCCGGCCCGCGTAGTCGCATTTGACATCGCTCTCGGGAACGCCCTTATCGACCAGCCACTCCTTCATCCGTTCGGGTTCGTTGTAATGAGTGAAGCGGTTGTCACCAGAGACGAGAATCTTCTTTACCTTGCCGAGCTGGTAAAGCTCAAGCGCCGCGCCAAGCCTGCGGGCAAGGTGTCCCGATACTTTTCCGTTATCGTAAATCCGCGCTCCGAAGACGACAGCAACCCGCATGGGCGGCGCGTCCTCCACCGAATAAATCCTGCCTTCCGCGAAAGAGGTTACGCTCCAGCACAGGAATGCAGAGACGGCAATACCGACCAGACAGATGACGACAGCCAACCGCACCGCCCATCTGAAAGGGCCCACATTTTTCTTTTCCGGAGGTTTTGCTTCTTCGGCCAAATTACACCTCGCAACAAACAGAATGTCATCTTGGGCAAAGCGAAGGATCTCCCCTAATAATGAGCAGGGATTATTCACCGCGTCCAGGATGACATGATTTCACTCAGACACCGACCTTGTCGAGAGAGGTCGGCAC
>JAFGWW010000189.1 GCA_016936955.1 Planctomycetota bacterium
GGTTGGCCTTGTCGTCCATGAAGCGCTCGAACTCGGCGGCGGCGTTCTTCTTGTCCTCGGCGGTGGTCAGGAGGGCAACCGGGACCTTGGCGGTCGAGGGGCTGCGCCTGATCTCCTGCAGGGTGCGCATGGCGTTGTAGCCGGAGAGGTCGTCGTCGACATAAACGTTCACGAAAATATTGCGGGTCGGGAAGATGTCGTAGAGACGCTTGTCCTTGCTCTCGGACATGAGCTTGAGCAACTCGCTCTGGCGGGTCGGGCGTCCGCGACGCTCGGCCTCGAGCTGGAGGAACTGCTGGATACGGCGGCGCTCCTTGGCGTCATCCTGGGTAAGGATGGCCACAACCTGCTTCTCGTCGCGGTAACGCTGGAGAAGATGGAGCTGCTCGTAGAGGTTTTCCTTGTCGGCGGTGATGTTGGTGCGGACATGGACGGTCCACATGGTGTCGGGGAACTGGGCCTTGATCTCGTCAACGCGGTGACGCGAGGTGACGATGGTCAGGGGCAGCTCGCTGCCGGAGGTGTGTTCGTAAAGGGCCCTGCGCTCGTGGAGGCGGGCGAATTCGTTGACCTCGCGGTCGATGATGATGCAGTCCTTGGTGGGATACTGCTTGGCGAGGTTGACGCCGTCACGACCCGAAGGCGCGGTCATAACGAGGATGTTGTTGACAATCTCCTTGCCGTCGAGCTTCTCGGCCTCGAGTTTCTTCGCCATGGTCTCGCGGACGTTCGCGTCGTTACTGATAATGAGAACCACGTAACGGGAATTCTGACGCGCGCCCTCGGCGAGAATCGCGGAGAGACGCTTGTAAGCCGGGTCGCTGGACGGGAAGCCGATCCGCACAAGGCAGTTGGCGGCGGCAACGCGGATGCGCCAGTCGGGGTGGTCAAGGGCGGCGATGAAGGGGTGGCTGTCCACGGAAGCGGGGGCGGCGGCCTTCGAATCCTCGGCCTTGTCCGCAACCTTGCTTACCGCGGGAGCCCAGCCAGAGACCATTGCCCAGCCCTTATCCCCGGCCGAAGCCTGGAAAGCCTTGAGGCAGGCGGTGGCAACGGTTACCTGCCCGTCAAGCATAGCCTTGTCGAAAACGCTGACCATGAGGTCGGGGCCGACGATGCGGGCAAGCTTCTTGTTCTTCGCCAGAAGCTGGGTCCAGACCTTGAACTCGGTCTGCTGCTTGGTGATTTCCGGATTCTCGACCGCCTTGCGCTCGAGGACCATCTCCATCTCGTCGTTCTCGACCGCCTGCTTGATAAAGGAACTGGCGAGCAGGATCTCAAAGCTGGAGGGATCTTTGGCGACTTCCATGCCGTCGTAGATCAGCTCCTGCGCCATCAGGTCGTCGAGCTGGTATATCGGGACGATCGCGTTGACCAGGCCCTTGTCGGTCCAGGTCCAGAGAGCGCCCTTGAGGTCTTCCATCTCGGCATCGATAATGGAGCCGCCCTGATAGAGGCGGTTGGCTTCTTTATAGTAAAGCACTTCCGAAGAAGGAACCTTGTCGATGGTGCTGCCGGAAATAGCCTCGACCGCCTGCTTGGCCGCTTCGCGGACGGCGGGGAGGTTGCCTTCCTTCTCGTAAAGCCTCATGAGGGCGGGAAGGGCGCGCTGGTCTTCCGGACGGATTTGGGCAAGGATGAAGCAGGTGTGCTGGAGCAGAATGGCGTCGTCGCTGTTGAGGCACTCAACGAGGGGGATCACCGCCTGGGGGCCGAGGTTCATGAGGATATAGCTGGCGTTGGTGCGGGCAACCTCGTCCTTACCGGCCTTGAGGTGGCTTACCAGGGCGGGGACGGCGAAGGAGCCGACGATGTGGATCTCCTTGAGCTGCCGGATCGGATACTCGCCTTCCTTGTTAACCACAACCACATCCTCTACGATGCGGCGGATGTTCTCGGGATCGAAGATCTGTTTCTGCTCCTCTTCCTGAGCGCGGACGAGAAGCTCCATCGCGCCCTGGCCGAGAGTCTCACCCTCTTTCATCCACATCGCCATCTTGCGGATGATCTTGTCGCCGAAGGCTTCGCGCAGAAGCCAGCATTCCTTGCTGGAAGGATTCTCGGCGTAGAGCATGTCGAGCGCGCTCTTGGCGGAAACCCAGCGCCCCTGCTCGAACTCGTCCACAGCCTGCGAAAGAAGCCCGCGGAGATTCTTGTCGCGTTCGGTCTCGCCATCTGCGGCAGGCAGCAACCTGACCATTCCAATCAACAGTACCGCAAATAGAAGCAACCCTCGCACGGCCTGCATCCGCATGTTTGTCTCCTCCAAATAATTTCTACGTGCCATACTCATCACGCCTGAATATTTTATAAAAGACTGACCTTCAATGCCGCGCAAAACGCTTTGCGGGCCTTCCGGAAAACCTGTATCGCCTTATCTGCAAAACACTTACGAGAAGGAGCTGCATCTATACAGCACCCCCGCGCTCTGGACTACTTCCTATCCCTTATCGACAGATACAAAGTCTTGACTTTATGTATTTTACAGAGATTACACATTTCTGGTAATCGTTGGCCTCATGCACGGATTCTGTTCATTATAGATCAAAAGCCCCGACGCGTGAAGTGTAAAAGCCGTATATAATATGTGGATTACAAGTTTATTCGCCTCCCTTAAAAAGACCGGCAAGAGGCCGGAAATGCCCGCCCGCCCCTTTTCCCATTGCCTCCGGGGCGTATCACAGATATGCTGGAAGCAGGATCGGGAGAAATAAAATGGATGTTAATATGAAAAAGAGCAGCCCCTTCATCTACGGCTGCGGGGGCTGCCTCCTTCTTGTAATTGCCTTCGCCGGATTTATGGCCCACATGTATTTCTCCGCCAAGGCGGACTACGGCCCCGTCCTCGACGATTACAACCTGCTGGTCAAGGCGGAGAAATATCAGGACGCCTACGACTCCCTCGCCACCCAATGGAAAAGCGCCCAGACCTTCGAGCAGTACAAGCTGATCGAGACCACCGTAAAAAGCAGGCTGGGTAAAATCCGGAGCTACCCCATAACCGGCGTCAACATCCAGTACGGCGTAAAGACAACCCTCACCGCCAGCGCCGTCTTCGACAAAGGCCCCTGCACCATCACCTACACCATCATCGAGGAGAACGGGGTATACAAAATCGCCGGCATCCACTACAGCGCCCCCGCCCTCACCGGCGCCACCACCTGCCCCTACTGCGGCCAGGACGCAGGCAAACTCTCCAAATTCTGCCCCAACTGCGGGAAAGAGCTGACCGGAGACAGCGAAAAAACAACCAGCGATCAGAACGAAACCAAACCCGTGGCCGAGCAGGAGTGATGGATGAACCCAATGCCAGACTCTGATTCCGACATGAGCACAAAGAATCAATTCCGGCCATATTTTCTCGCGGGAGGATTGGCGGCCGCACTTCTGGTATATCCTTACTCCAAATGGGTAATCTCCGGGGGATACGAAAACTTTTACGATAAGATTTACTATGCCATCGTTTGTGCGCTATTCATCTGTGGAGGCGGTGGCCTGGCGGGAATGCTCCACCTGATACTCTGCAAGGGTTCAGAATTCAAGCCCCCCTCATTGAAATCATTGATTGTGAATTGCATCCTTCCGGCGGTTTTGGCTTTGATTGTATTTACTATTTTTGCGCCCCGAACAACAAACGACCTCTACTCCATAATCATCGGGGGCGGCGGTCAGTTCAAGGAAAACAGCAAGGTTTTGATCTATAATCTATCCCATTCATACGGCCTATCCGGCGACAGGACAGTTATTGGAATCATTAAAAACGGAAGCATTGAAGATCAAAAGTGCGGGCTTGAAATTTTGGAAGATAAATACAAATCGGGTCTGGCAAGGTTCGTTCACACTGACGAAAAGCAATTCGCCAAAAGCAGGAAAGATTTCCTGTCATGGTGGAACTCACGTTAAAGGCAGAGAACGGGCTGGTTGAGGCGGAAGTTTTCTTGTGCTGAAGCACGCAGGCGTAAACGCCCGCGCCAGCTGCGCATCAATTCATCTAGAGGACGAAAAACATGTATCGTGATATCAGCCCATGGCTCCTAAAGAGCTTCCACCGTCATGGTTATAAGGAGGCTGTCTTTGAAAACGGCTGGGTATGCCTGCCTGGATATCCACCTGCAAGAGCAAGCTCCTATAGTCAGACCATGCAAGAAAGCTATAACCTGCAACTCGACTTTGAATTTGCACTCGACGACGGTCGCGTTCTCACAGAATCAATCGGCGGTGTTGGCAGCACAGAGAATGAGGCTATAGAAAATGGATTACAGAAGTTTTGTTCAAACGTACTGCATGTGCTGCTAAGCGCATTCTATAACCATCCCTATGAGGAACATCTTGAGTATGAAGAATGGGATCTGGATGGAGAGACGTGGGAGGTATTTTTCGGTCCCTATGGCATAGTTTCGATGCCCACCAAGGGCAAAACGGCCCAACAGATAGAACCGCCCGAGGAACTGTTCCCGTTCATTACAACACAGTTGCAGCTACACCCTAAAGCAGAAGATATCCACTGGGTTCGTTTCTACTACGCCTGGATGGACAACAATCCAATGCTCGCTGAAGCGCTGTGGGATAATGAGGTTTGGTTCGAGGCTCAAAATAAGCTAGGAAATCTCAATTGGCCAGAAGCAAATGGTTTCACTTCCGTCCGCAGCTTCATCCTCCTGCGGCGCAAGGAAAGCGCAAAGCAGTGCGGTTCTTTAGAGAACGCTCCTGCCATCGAAAGAGCAATCTCTCTCTATATGGATTGCATCCTATCCTCTCCGGATGCAGAAGACGAAACCGTATACCGACACCTTCTGAGTCAAGGTGTTTCCGCTTCTTTGGCAGATCGTGCCATGGTATTCACGGACATGTGTTTCTCGAATATCCTTTTCCAGGAATACGACTTTCCAACAACTTACTCAATCTACACAGATACACCTCCATATCCAAATAAATCTCTTATAGAGGAGCCGGTCTTTTCCGTAGGACGGCGCTATGCTTGGCGCCTCTCTTGCAATCCAGACTTTAAAGATGCATTCATGGCAATGGCAAGCCGCTGCAGTATCACTAAAGCAGTAAACCAAGCATTGCATCAAGGGTCAAACCTCAAAGATATTTACTTCGCTCCACCAGTTGTCTTTCTCAATCGCTTTGAGAACGCGTCTCCTTTGGCCATGCCTGATGTTCGACCACCCATATCAGAGATGTTGATCAAAAAGGAGTGGAAGCAGAGAAAACGCCCATGGTGGCATTTCTGGTAGGAGATTGGGACGATAGGAAAGCAAGGGTAAGAGGCCTCGTAGCTGCGGAGTGGGTGAGCTAACTTCCTTATCATGGCATGACACCACAAAAAAAGGGACGCCCGGAGGCGTCCCTTTTGGTTTTGCTTGCTTCAACCCTTTGGCTGGGTGGGTTAGTCCCTGCGGCCACGGCCACCGCGGTCGCCGCCACGGCCACCACGATCACCACCGCGTCCGCCGCCGCGGGAGTCGCGACGCTGGGGGGCGGGGGCGGGCTCGTAGGTTTCGCCGCGCGCCTCGACGAGGACTGCCTTGCGGGAGAGGCGAACCTTGCCCTGCTCGTCGATACCGATTACCTTGAACTTGAGAACATCGCCCATCTGGCAGACTTCCTCAACACCCTTGATGAACTTCTCGTCCAGCTCGGAGACGTGGCACATGCCTTCGGTGCCGGGCAGGATCTCGGCGAAGACGCCGAAGTCGCGGATGCTGGTGATCTTGCCGTCGTAGTACTGGTTGAGTTCGGGAACGGCGACCAGACCCTCGATCATGGCGATGGCCTTCTTGAGGCTCTCGCCGTCGGGCGCGCAGATCTCGACCACGCCGGGGCCGTTGGAGTCGTCGATATTGACGTTGGCGCCGGACTGCTCCTGAATGCCGCGGATGGTCTTGCCCCCGGGGCCGATGATCTTGCCCACGAACTCGGGGTCGACCGTAATGGTGTGGAGGCGCGGCGCGCGGGAGTTGATCTCTTCACGGGGAGTCGAGATGCAGTCGGTGATCTTGCCGAGGATATGGAGCCTGCCGCTGCGGGCCTGTTCCATAGCCTTGCTCATGGTGTCGGTGGAGAGGCCCTTGATCTTGATATCCATCTGGAGGGCGGTGATGCCGTCGGCGGTTCCACAGACCTTGAAGTCCATGTCGCCGCAGTGGTCTTCGTCGCCGAGGATATCGGTGATGATGACGGGGGCAGCTCCCTCTTCCTGGAGCAGACCCATGGCGATACCGGCAACAGGCTTCTTGATCGGCACGCCGGCGTCCATCAGGGCGAGGGTGGCGCCGCAGACGGTGGCCATGGAGGACGAACCGTTCATCTCGAGGATTTCACTCACACCGCGGACGGTGTAGGGGAAGCCGGTGTCGTGGGGCATTACGGCCTCGAGGGCGCGCTGGCCCAGCATGCCGTGGCCGATGTCACGACGACTCGGGCCGCGGGGCGCGCGGCTCTCGCCGACGCTGAAGCCGGGGGCCTGATAGTGGAGGTACCAGCTCTCTTCGTAAGGCTCGCAGAGGCCGTCGACCTCCTGGGTGTCGCTGCTCGAGCCGAGGGTGATGGCAACCAGAGCCTGCGTTTCACCACGGGTAAAGAGGGACGAACCGTGGGTGCGGGGAAGAACCCCGATGCGGCAGTCGATGGGGCGGACCTCGGTGAGGGTACGGCCATCAAGACGGGTGCCGGCTGCGATCAGCTCACGGATAGCCTTGCCGCGAACCTTCTCGAAAGCGGTGGCGATCTCCTTGGCGGTGGGGCCTTCCTCGCCTTCCGGGACGGAAAGCTCGCTGACGATCTGCTCGCCGAGGGCGTGGACTGCGTCGCGGCGGCCGAACTTGCCTTCGGTGCAGAGAGCAACCTTGAGACGGTCGCCCACGGCCTGCTTGACCATATCGATGTACGGGGGAGGAGCGGGCTCGACCCACTCTTCCTTCGCCGTGCGGCCGGCCTTGACCTCGAGTTCCTTGATCATCTCGCAGATGACCTTGATAACTTCGTGGCCCTTCTCAAGAGCCTCGAGCATCTTGGCTTCGGATACTTCCTTGGCTCCGGCCTCGACCATGGTGATGCTGTCGGCGGTACCGGCGATGACGAGGTTGAGGTCGCTCACAGTGGCCTGCTGCTGGGTCGGGTTGACGACGAGTTCGCCGTCGATCATGCCGATGCGGACCGCGCCGATGGGGCCGTCGAAAGGCAGGGTCGACATGCAGACCGCGCCGGAC
>JAFGWW010000021.1 GCA_016936955.1 Planctomycetota bacterium
AGAAATCTTGTCGCCGAACTTTTCGGCGAGGCGCACCACATCCATCCCCGCCTTGACCTCGATCGCCTGCAGGCAGTCCATGCCCGCCTCGATCATTCCCGGCACCAAGGGCTCAACAAAACCGCAGGAATGGACAATGACTTTCAGGCCTTTGGAATGGGCCCAGTCGAAGAGGCGCTTGTGGCCGGGCTGGACCAGCTCCCTGTACATGGCGGGGGACATGAAAGGCTTTTCCTTGAAGCCCATGTCTTCGTAAAACCAGACTCCGTCCGGCTTGCCCTCTTCGGCGAAGAGCACCTCGGCGTGGTTGATGGTGAAGTTTACAAAGGTGTTTACCATGTCCTTGATCCAGTCGGGATCCTCGGCCATGCCCATGAGCATGAATTCGTGGCCACAGACGGGGTGCATCTGCTCGAAGGGGGCGACGTAGTTCCAGCAGAAATATTCGTCTTGGGCGGCGGCGGTTGCTTTGGTGTTGCGGTAGCTCTCGAAATTTATGCGGCGGCGGTCGACGTCGAGAAGGAAGGGCTTTATCTTCTCTTCCCAGTCCTCACGCTCCTCCACCGAGAAGGCGATATGCTCGGGCGTGGCGGAGTGTTTCTTGTGGCGCTTGAGGGTTGCGCCGTTGCCGTCGAGAACAGTTATGGTGTCCTCCGTCTCGGCAATCACCTCGGGCTCGAAATCGAGGTTGGCAATCGAATTGAACCAGCCGTCCATGCGCAGGTCGAGCTTGCAGAGTTCGGTCAGGTCGTCCTCTTCCTTCACCATCCCGTCAGCCACCCAGCGGGGTTTGGTCTCTGGCCAGAAATGTTCGTAAACCGGATAGTGGTCTACGCTTTTTGAGTTGAGGATATTATGGATGCGTTCGCGGCCAGTGAGTTCGGACATTTTGTTCTCTCCGTAAAATTTAATTAATTCCTATCCCGTTTTCTGCGGTATATTTTCTTAATACCTCATAAATCAAGGTTTAGGAATGGAACATTGCGGCTTTTATTTGTATAATTCCGATATGATCGACTATAAGCAAGTGGCTATAAAAACCGCCCATTACACCTACTGCGATCCCGGCTGGCACTGGGAGAATCCCCTCACGGAGAAGAACTCTTACCTGCTATGGATAGTGGTCAAGGGTAAGGGCCGGATGGAGACCAGGCGCGGGGCGGAGGAGATCCGCGGGGGCAACTGTTATATAATGCCCCTACGGGAAGAGATCAAGACCATGCACTTCCCGCCCGATTGTCTTGAGGTACCGTGGGCGGTGTTTACCTACAACGACAGCAAGGGACGGGTGATTGAATGGAGCCCGGAAATTGCGAAGGAGCTCCCCTCATTTTACAGACGCCTGAAAGATATATCCTTCCCGCAGAGGTTGCTCAGTCAGGCAATCAACCTGCATATTTCCGGCCGGGCGGAGGACGCGAATTTCTGGCTCTCCGCAACCCTCGGCGCGATTGCCGAGCAGGACAAGGACCCCAAGCTTTCCGGGCTGGAGCTGGAGAGGTTTGAGCGCATCGGGGAGTTATGCCACAGGATCAGGGCCAACCCTGCGGGCGATTGGCGGGTGGAGAAACTCGCGCGTGAGTTCCATTACTCGACCGACCATTTTTCCCGCGTGTTCAGAAAGGTGAAAGGGATTGCGCCGGGGGATTTCATTATTAATTGCCGCATGGAATCGGCGAGAGAGCTTCTCACCATGTCCAGCATGCCGATCGGACAGATCGCGGAACTGCTGGGCTATAACGACATCTACCATTTCAGCAAACAGTTCAAGGACAAGACAGGGATAAGCCCGAGTCATTACCGGGAGAGCTAAGCGTGCTCAGAAACCCTTGATCTTTTCCGGCTCGCCATAAAAAAGGCAGGTCATGCGTTTAAGGCTTATGTCAGCATAATCGGGGCGATAGCGGTCATCGTAAATATCGTTAGTAGGCGTAGGGGGGAGGAACCTGTCGTAATCGTAGAAGACCGAGCGCCCGTCGGCAAAGGCGAGGGAGCAGCCGCGGCCGTCATGAAGCTGTGACCAATGCATGCGGTTTGTCCAGCCGCTGGCGGCGCACATGAGGACCCCGTCGGTCGGGCGTTTGAGCTTGCTGATTTTGTTCGCGGCGTTATTGTGGTAAACAATTCCGTTCTGCGTCCGGGTGCAGCAACGGTAAAAAATATTGTTCTGCACCCCGCTCTGCGGCGTGGCTTTGAGAAAACCCTTGATGCCGTATGTCTTGTTGTTCGAACCTTCCTCGCGATGATACCATGTGGTTGATTCGTTGGCGCACCAGAAGAGCCTCGCGTCCTCGATAATGACATCGCCATAAAGAAGGCCGAGGCCGGTGTAGCCGGTGGCGCTTGTCAGCTGCTTCCCCATCGAAGCGTTATAGGGCATATAGTCGTCATAACCGCCGGCGTACATGTTGATACCGAGGATGAGCTGCTTGCTGTTGTTTACGCAACGGGTGTCGCGGGCGATCTGGATTGTCTTGCTCAGAGCCGGCATGAGCAAGGCCGCAAGAATGGTGATTATGGATATCACCACCAGCAACTCGACCAAAGTGAAGGCGCTTCTTCCCTTTCTCTTTATCATCTCCTGTCTTCCCTACCTGTCGAAGGCCAGCAACAAAAACCAGAAACCCGATAATATTTTACCATAAGCTCTGCCCCGCAGCATGAATTTTATACGCAGATTTTTTTAACCAAAGTGCACATGCTCTCTTGTGATGGAGCCTGAACTCACTTACCCGAAACAACCGGCCAGAGTTTTACCTGAATTCATCTCATATCCGGCGTCTGATCATGATAACACCTTATTTAACAGTACTTTAAATATAAATAATGCCTTTATGGAATGCAAATAGCTAACCCCCTCCACGCAAATTCCCGTATTGCGTAACCGAAGCCTGCTATACCATTAAAGCATATCGCATGCCCACATACGTTTTCGATAGTCACAATTATGAGGCGACCCCGTTATTATTACGGTTTCAGACCATATAGAACCGCCCTGACAAACACAATAGATACATATAATTGGCTTTGACAATAAAGACTTATGAAGTATGCTTATTACAGTGTCGATTGTGTTTTTAGTTGTGTGTCTATGAGAGCAAAAAATGGCTACCAAAACTGAAAACCTCTTCTACATACTCGAAGACCGGGTCAGTAATACTGCGCCGGGAACGCGTCTTCCCAGCGTGAGGCAGCTGATGGTCGACCATGACGTAAGCCAGGTGACGGTGGTGAACGCACTGGGCAAGCTCAAGGAAAAGGGATACATCGAAACGCGCGTGGGCGACGGGACCTACACCACCGGCATGCGCAGGACCAGAACCTACACCAGGCAACTCCGGATCGGCATCGCGACCCACGACTTCCCCGCCAGCATCCACTATGAACTTATCCGCGATATCAGCGAGTATCTCAAGTTGCAGGGGCATCAGGTTCTTCTCCATCACTTCCAGTGGGATTCTTACGACCCCTTCCCCAACCATGCGTGGAAGGTGGACGCGGTGGTCATGCTCTCATGCCAGGCCACATTCAAGGCCGAGACGCTCATGCGTCTGGGACGCCTGCAGGTTCCCCTCGTTATTCTTGACCGTTCCTCGCGCGATCTTGATTTCGACATGGTGGGGCTGG
>JAFGWW010000190.1 GCA_016936955.1 Planctomycetota bacterium
ATAGCGCCGAGCGTTTCATTCATCCGTCGGTTGAATTGGATCTTGTCGTCCAGTTATGCGAGAAGGTGGGCGATGGCGCGTTGTTCGAAGAGCGGGGGGACGATGATTTCAATGTTGCTAAGAAGCGACGTATTCAAGGATGGCATTGTCGCACCTACGGCTATTTGGCGAATATGTTCCTTTACGCTCTCCAACCCGAAGAAGAATGAAAGAAACCTCGAATCTAATCTTTGATTTGTTGCTCGAACCCGCAGGCAACGACCAGAAAACAACCAGCCATCTTCCCTGATATGAACATAGGCTCTTCTATCCACAGAGCCTACGCGGCTGAAAATAATATCGCCGTATTTCATCCAATACTTTTTTAGCCGTAAGCGATCTTTTTCAGAAACACGAGGAAGATTTGAATGGACAATTCGGTTGTCGCCTAAATGCTCAACTGTGATTATTGGCGTGCCAACTTCAACGTAATCTTTTTTGTGAAGCTGACTGCCAAACGGTCCGGTTTGAACATCAGCAAAATCACCGAGACGACCGGTTGGCCACTCACTCCCCATTACCAACTCCCTCCAAGCTGCGGCGGATTACGGCACCCATCTCCATCAACGCACCCATGGCCCCATTCAGGCAATCAAATCGTCCCTGCCGCTTTTTCATGCCTTCTCCTCCCTGCCGCTTTTTCATGCCTTCTCCTCCGAGCGCAGAAAGCGCGAATGGATCAGCAGCGCCTTGCGGCCCGAGGCCGGGGCGTCATCATAGACGCCGACATACCACTCCCTGTCCGCGACCTGCTCGATGGCGACCTCGCGCAGGTCGGTGACCGGGTCGTAGCCCTGTTCGTAGCTGGCGACGACCACCTCCAGGTCGGCCGGGCAGGCCTGCAAGCGGGCGATCAGTTCGGCGACGGTCATTGATCACCTCCCGGCAGCTTCATGCGTTCGTCGCCCTTGTCTGCAACCGCCTCGAATCCGACACGGTTAAACCGGTCGAAATCGACCAGTTTTGCCAAGGTGATACTTATCCCGTCGAATTCGACGGGTTTGCCGCTGTAGGCAAGGTTACGCATGGGCTCCCCCCAGAATGGCAGTCACCCGTTCCATTACGTTCAAGCCGCTCTTGTCCATCTTGGAGAAGGCGAACCACTTCTTGCCCAAGTCCTTGAGCGAAGCGCCGAGGTGGTAGACGGTTTCACTGTCGAGGATCAGAAAGCGGTCGTGGCTGTCGGCGAATTCATGGATGACGATGGGCGGGTACTGGGCGTTGTGTTTCTTGAGGTCCTGCGCCAGCGCCTTGCCGATGGTTTTGGTGAGGATCGTCGCGCTGACGCCTTTTTTGCGTTTGGCGAGCTGGGCCAGCACGCTGTCGTCCACGTAGCTGTCGATCAGGACGATGGACTTTTTCGCCTGCCGCAGCAGGTCGTTGACGAAGACATAGGCGTCGAAGATCTGGCCGTCGAAGAAGATGCCCTGAGCAGGGTTCAGGCTTCTGCTCTCCAGCGCGTCGAACACCTTGTCGAAACGGGCGTCGGTCTTGATTTCGCTGGCGATCTGCCGTTTTTCCAGCGTGTCCATGCGCTGGAGCAGGCCGCCACTGACCGCCAGCAACCGGCGCATGGCGACAAAGGCGTTGATGATGTGGATGCTGGTCTGGATGGCGGTTTCGCTACGCAGCACCGCCGAGAGCATGGCCACGCCCTGTTCGGTGAAGGCGTAGGGGAGGTATTTGCGGTGTTTTCCCCGGCCTGTTTCCAAGGTCGCAATTTGCGATCTTAAAGAATCGTAATCATCCTGGCTGAGCTGAAATCGGAATGTCTCGGGAAATCGGTCAATATTGCGTTTGACCTGTTCATTCAACCTTCCTGGCGTAACGCCGTACAGCTCTGCCAAGTCACTGTCAATCATCACTTCCACGCCCCGCACCCGGTAAATGAGGCTGCGGAGGTTTTCTTCCCGAAGGGCAATGGCGGTATTTTCCTTATTCGTCATAATCAAATGCCTCCCCGCCCCGCCTTCATGGTCGCAAATTGCGGCTTCAGACTGAACCGGTCACAAATTGTGACAGGTTCACCATGCCGGGCACCCTCCATTCGAACTATTCGGAATTGAATAATGGTTGCGACTGGGGCCTTCCGATGGCTTAAGGTCACAGATTGTGATCTTAAAGGGCCAGTAACAGGTATCACATCTCGTGATACCTGACTTGAAAGGCCGAATTGGAAATCCATGCTCGCGAACTCCTCCATGGCAGTATCATTATTATTCGCCATAACCCAGCACCTCCAGATTGCGGCGGATCACGGCATCCAGTTCCACCGACTCGCGCATCTGCTGATAAAGCCGGTCGGAAAGTTCCGCCATCTTTTCTTCAAAGGCGATGCCGTCGTCTGCGATGGCCTCGGCACCGACATAGCGGCCGGGGGTCAAAACATGGTGGTGGGAGCGGATGTCGTCGAGGGTGGCAGACTTGCAGAAACCGGCTTTGTCTTCGTAGATGCCGTCCTTTTCCTCGCCGCGCCAGGCATGATAGGTGCGGCCGATCTCGGTGATCTCCTCGTCGGACAATTCCCGGTGGGTGCGGTCGATCAGGGTGCCCAGTTTGCGGGCGTCGATGAACAGGGTTTCACCCTCGCGGCGGCGGAAGCCCCGTTTGGCGTCGGCCTTCTTGGAGCGGGTCAGAAACCAGAGGCAGACCGGGATCTGGGTGGTGTAGAAGAGCTGCCCGGGCAGGGCGATCATGCAATCCACCATATCGGCTTCGATCAGCGCCTTGCGGATCTCGCCTTCGCCGGAGGTGTTGGTGGACATGGAACCGTTGGCCAGCACAAAACCGGCGATGCCATCCGGCGCGAGGTGATGGACGAAGTGCTGAATCCAGGCGTAGTTGGCGTTGCCACCGTCCACGTGGACGACGGAACCGTCCTTCTGCTTGCGCGGACCACCGGCCGGAGGGGCGCCAAAAGCCCAGCGGACATCCTCCTTGACCTTGGAAAAGCCCCAGTCCTCATCATTGAACGGGGGGTTGGCGAGAATGAAGTCGGCTTTCAGATCCTTATGGGCATCCTGCAGGAACGACCCTTTTTCATTCCAGCGGATATCGGCGTCGATACCGCGAATGGCCATGTTCATGATCGCCAGACGCCAGGTGGTGTAATTCATTTCCTGGCCGTAAACGGCAATCTCCCGGCGGGCCCCCTGTGAATTTGAGGAGCCGTTGCCATTGCCATTACCGTTGGCGTGCGCCTCGACAAAGCGCAAGGCCTGCACGAACATGCCGCCCGACCCGCAGCAGGGGTCATAGACACGGCCCTTGAAGGGCTCGATCATCTCGACCAGCAGCTTGACCACGCATTGGGGGGTGTAGAACTCACCGCCGCCCTTGCCTTCCTTCTCGGCAAATTGCGCCAAAAAGTATTCGTAGACGCGGCCGAGAATGTCTTGCTTGCGGCTTTCCCTGTCGCCAAGGCCTATCGTGGCAATGAGATCAATCAGTTCCCCAAGGCGCGATTTATCGAGGGCCGGGCGGGCGTAATCCTTGGGGAGAACGCCTTTCAGCGAGGTGTTGTCGCGCTCGATGGCCGCCATGGCTTCATCGATGAGCTGGCCGATTTTTGGATCTTTGGCGCGGCCCTGCAGATAATTCCAACGGGCCTCGGTCGGCACCCAGAAAACGTTGGCGGCGTTGTATTCGTCGCGATCTTCAGGGTCGGCATATTCCTCGGCCTGAAGCTCCGCATGCTTTTCGAGGAACGAATCGGAGATGTATTTCAGAAAGATGAGCCCGAGCACGACATGCTTGTATTCCGCCGCATCCATGGTGCCGCGCAGCTTGTCGGCCGCGTTCCACAGCTTGTCCTCAAACCCGAGATTGGCTCCGGTGTTGGTGCTCATCGAAGATCACTCCTCATATTCTCGGGCAGATGCAATTTCCCCCGCGCCGTCATCCGCTCACAAAAAGCTTCGAATTGCCTTCTCGCCAGCTTGAAGGGAACCGTCTTGCTGTTTTCCCAGCGGTTGATCGTGGAAAAGCTCACGCCCAGCTCGTGAGCCAGCTCTTC
>JAFGWW010000191.1 GCA_016936955.1 Planctomycetota bacterium
CGGCCAGTCGCCGGAAAAGTGGTCGGGCTGTTTGGTCGGGGAGGTGAGGGGCGTTCCGTTGACGGAGGCGAAGAGCTGGCCGTAGCGGATGCCGCAGACAATAACGTTCCACGTCTTGCCGTCGGCGACCACGTTGTTGGCGGTCAGCACGCGTTTGTCCAGCCCCCCCTTAAGCGCGCCGACATACTGCACGCTAAGGCCTTTATCTTTGGTGTACCAGATTTTGGGCGAGGATTTATTGGAGCTTTTGCCCTGATTGAGATCAAGCAGGACAGTCTCCTTATCCTTTCCCGAATTGGCGTCGATGCGGAAGGTGAGGATGCACCAGCGATAATTCCAGCGCGCGTCGCGTTGACCGGGCATGGAGAGGAACTGACCCGAGTTGGCCGCGAACTCGATTCCCCCGTGCCCGGCTTTACGCGCTGGTTGCAGCTCAGGCTTTTCCTGGGCGGCCACGGACGGGATTACACCGCGGGCGGTGTGGGCCTTGGCTGCTCCCTGATCGAGGTCTTCCTCAAGATAGGCAGACATGATCCACTCCGGGAAAATGTCGATCGCCCACGGAATCTTCTGCTTGTTCTTCAGAACGCTTTTGGGCACGAGGACCGAGAGGGGGTGCCTGTTCTGAGTCTGTTCAAGAATGGTTACCTTGCCATCGTTGTCGGCGTCATAGGTGGCGCGAAGCACGGGGCATTGCTGCTGAAGAACGTCGAGGAGGGCTTTGCGTTCAGTGTCGTCATAAAGCCCGTTCTGGTCAGGATCCAGCTGGCTGAGCATGGTCTCGCCCTTGGCGAGTCCTTCATCTATTACTGCCTCTTCGACCTTGCCGGTAGTTGCACTATCTTTAGTGCTTGTTCCGGTTCCTGCGGTGCTTCGCGGTTCAGTGCCGATCGTTTTATCTTCCTTGGGGTTTGTTCCGGTTCCGGCGGTTTTGCGCGGTTCAACTTCGCCTTGCCTGGTGGTATTGAGTTGCTTGCGGGAGGACATGAGCAGAATAGCGATGACGGGGATGGCGACAAGAAGCATAATGACCAGTAACCGTTTGTTGTCCTGCATTAATAAACCTCCTCATTTGGCTGTTGTTCGTTTTCGACGATGGTATTTTATTGCACCCGGTCAGGCGCGCTTTTTTGTTGGCTTTATCCCAAATACATTTTGCTGTAAGAGCTTGTGCAGCGCAATGGCAGTTTTGCAGGAAGATTTAACCATTATGCACACGCTTTTGCGCTTGAATGGATAGGCTTGACAGATATTACATATGAAATATAGTAATGGCTCGCTTCAGGGTTAAGTTTCTCGACGGTTTGTGCGGATAAGGAGAATGGCATGCGGCATCTGGTTCTGGTGGCTGGTATTTTTCTTTGTCTCGCGGGCATGGCCCAAGGGGCTTCCTCTTCCGCAACACTGCGCGCGACCCTTGGCGATGAGCTTGCTCCCGGCCTTGATCATAAGGAAAACCAGTACCAGTGTGATCTCCGCGCCGATCCGAAGGGCACGCTCTGGGCTATTACGGCGAAACGGAAGACAGCCGAAAAAGAGACCATTGTCTTTCTTTCCCGCGATGCGGGGCGCACGTGGAAGAGTAAAGTTCTTCCCGATTCGAGTGATCCGGACTGTTATTATGATGCCTCGGGTGGGCTCCACGTGAGCATGATCAATAGCGCCGCGGGGAAGAAACTCGGTTATACGCGCAGCCGAGATGGTGGAATAACATGGGAAGAGCGGCGCGTCATCCCGATGGAGGTAGACCATCCGCACATGATGATCGACCTCAGTCCGGAGAGCCCGCGCTGCGGTACGATCTATGTGGCAGGGCGCCTCTTCTCCAACAGTGGTATTGCAATTGCCCGGTCAGATGACGGGGGCGATACGTGGGTTGTTAAGCAGCATTCACTGAAAAAAGGTCTGAATGCAGGCTTTGTGCAGAATGTACTTACCAGCCGTGATGGAACCCTGCTGATATCAATTCGCGGGAAAAATTCTGTGCGCTCCGAGAACGGGGTTTATGCGGGCAGCTCCTGCGCCTTGGCGTGCCTGCGTTCGGGTGACGGGGGTGAAACGCTTGAAACGGTTGAGCTTGGCTTGCGTGAGCAGCCTGCTGATGCGGGGCCGGGCGGGATGTTCCCTGTAAGCATGGCGATCGGCCCTTACGGGAAAGGGGAGCGGCTCTGGTTTATTTATCCCTGCGAAAGGCAGGCGCCGGAGCCAACAGGTTTGTGGTTGCTTCATTCCGACGATCTGGGCAAGACGTGGAGCAAGCCTCTGGCCCTGCACCCCACCCTTGCCAAAGGGCTGGGCGTTGGGCAGGCCGAACTGGTTGCCAATGCCGAGGGAATTCTGGCCGTTCGTTTTTACGGCGTAGGCAGTTATGGCCGGCTGGGCGATCCGAAAGACACGCCCCCTCCGCCCCCTTATGGAGTCTATGCCATCGCCTCGTCCGATGGGGGCGCGACATTCTGTGAGCCTGTATCTCTGGCGAGCAAGCCCTTGCCTTATTCACCGTGGGGATATCAGCGGCGCATTCTCGGGCACGACCAGAATTTCTCGTGGGTTCTTCCCGACGGAACTTTCGTCTTCCCCTGGACCGACACGAGAGACCGCCATCCGAACTATGCCGTTTACGCGCGGACAGTCCGCTTCCAGAAGGCAGATTGAACCGGGCTTTGCGATGCGGTTTTGTTCTATTTGCTGACCTTCGCGGCTTTCCGCAGGTAAACCCTGCTGTAATCCCACTCGTAAAAAGTTCCCTCGAAAGCTGAGGCGGGCAGTGTCTTGTCCACGCTCTTGACTTTGGTGTGCCCCCAACCGCCGTCAAAGAGGAAGCTCATGTTGAACTCTTCGCCGTCAGGTTTTGTGCCCAATGTCCAGTGGCTGAAACCGGTCTGCACAAGTATCCCGTCCATATAGACCGCGATGGTATTGTCAGCCTTATAGACCAGCGTCCATGTATGGTACTTGGTGGCGTCAAATTCCTTCACGCCCATCTTTGACATGCTCGCGCTCCAGCTTTTGTACGGAATGTCTTCGCGCCCGCCCACAATGCCGACATGCCAGTAGCGGCCGTCGTAGTTCGTATAGTTGCCGCCGTTGTCGTAGCCAAATGCCTCGACAACATCAATCTCCGCCCCTCTGTTCCATTTATTCCCGCAGGTCCAGATTGCGAACCAGAAGTAGGGCGGGGTTTTATAGCGCACACGCGTTTCCCAGATAATATCCATCCCCAGACGGGAACCGCCTTTTGGGAGGGTCCATTTTGCCTGGAAAGATCCGCACCCG
>JAFGWW010000192.1 GCA_016936955.1 Planctomycetota bacterium
GATTTGATGTCCGGGCGCTCCTTGAAAAATTTCAGATACATGGGCACCTCGCCGGTGGGGCGCAGGCGTCCCTCAACCTTCTCGCCGTCAGGACGGATAAAGACCACGTCCTCAACGCCGACGTCGCCCTTGTTGACCTGGGTGGGGGTGATAAGGATCAGGTCGTCCTCAAGTTTCCATGCGAGGTTGCCGCCCGTGCCGGTTACAAACTTATCACTGGCAAGGCTTTGACAGATTTTGCAGAACGCTTTTACCTGGTCGCTGTATTTTTCTGTTAACCGCATTCGGTATCCTTTCCGCACAAACAGACTGATATCGACTTTCAAGATGACCGATACCGGTCATAAAGTACGACAGAAATGAACGTTGTCAACCTTGATATTTTGTTAAAACGGTTTGACTAAACGCCAATCTGGTGTTAAATTATTGCATCGGAAAGGGTTATGTAATTAATGAAAATTGACTGGCACCAGTTATTTCTTGACGATCTCCGTTCAGAAGGGCATATATCCCTTCAGGATGTTATCAACCGGTATGACGTTTCCGAGTCGACCGCGCGGCGCCACATTACAAAACTCGGCGAGGAGGGGGTGATCCGGCGGGTGAAGGGCGGGGCGGTATGGCTTGAGATGCACCCCAGCATGCACCCCTTTCACGTGCGCGCCCAGAAAAACCACGAAGCGAAAGAGGCGATTGCCCGCAAGGCTGTTACGCTGGTCAAGCCCGGCATGAGCATAATCATCGGCGGCGGCACCACCGCATACACCGTTGCCAAGCAACTCAAAGGCATGGGCATGCGGGTTGTCACCAACTCCCTGCCGGTGATGGATCTTTTTGTGGACGACGAGACGACCCAGCTCACCGCCCTGGGCGGGCAGCTTTACCATAACGGCGCGCTATTTCATGGCTACTCGACCATGGAGCAGCTCGCGCGCCTGCGGGTGGATATGGCGTTCATGAGTACGGGTGGGTTTTCGCACGAAGGCTTTTTCCATCGCGTCCCGGCGGTTATCGAACTCGACCGCAAGATTGCCGAGATCAGCAAGACGGTTGTGGTCGCCGCCGTTTCGGATAAATACGGGGAGGAGTCCTTCTCCCTCGTCCTGCGCCCGGAAGAGGTGGACATCCTCCTCACCGACCGCCCCATCCCCGACCTGCCCGATGACCTGATAAAGGTAATCGCGGCGACGGAGTAGGCGTTATCCTGCCAGAAAGGCAATGCCACCGTTCATTTTTATAGGCTCTATAGATCTTGTAAATACAATCCGAAGTAGCCTGCGACAAAGATCATGAACGCGCTCAACAATATCACGCTTAGCCATGTAAAGAGCATTACCGCCCGAGCGGGCCAGTCGCTTTCTTTCATTTCCTTGCATATCTGAGAATAAGCGCTCATGCGCTCCGAAAAGGTGCGGCCAAGTATGACAGGATTCCCTTCATCGTGCATCCTTCTTACGTAAGCATCAAGTTGCGCATTTACGCCGGAGTTGCGGAGTTTGAATGTGCACGAGATGGAAGCTACAGTCATGACGAACAGTACCAAAACTGACGGAACTGCTTGCGCAAGCATGACTGCAATCGAGATTCCCTCAAAGATAAGCGTCAGGTAGACCGCTGTTTTTAGCTTGGCACTAGAATAAGGGACGATGTCAGATGGGTCTTTGACTGGAGATGGGGTGTCATTGTAAAATTTAATTGGTCTGCCAAAACGTTGCCGGTAACCGGCTTCTCCTCCCGCAAACGAAACGAATGCACATGCTCCCATGGTCACGAGAGAGAAACTCAATCCGCCCGGACTCAACCGATGTATGCCGAATAATGTTACCGACAAAAGGAAGGTTGTGATGACGGCTAAAAAGGCTGCCCACTTAGCATTACGGTTAAGCTCTCGTCCGGCAACGGCGGATGTAATCAGGCAGAGGAGAGTAAAACCGCAGGAGATGATGGCATGGGCCAGCGGCTCGGGGAAATTGTAGCTTAATGTCTGTTCCAGAAATCCCCACAGCCTCTGGTCTACGTAAATGCAATATACAATGATTGAATAAGCAGAGAACATTGCGAAAAACAGCAAGACCGGATTAATCCTGTCTTTTTCGCAGGTAAGGTTGGGTTGCTGCTTATCCACGCCAAGGTTCATTCCCGCACCGTCGCCCAGCATTCTTCCGTTTCGGGGAAGAGGCTCATGTGTTTGGTGCCTATTCGCTTTTCGGCCATCATTTTTTCGACGGTTTCGCGCCAGGTGTTGTAATGGGCGGTTGCTTTGTGGGCTTCCATGCCGGATTCGTTGCGGTAGGCCTCGACCAGGGTGAAGCGGTTCTGGTCGTCGATTTCCTGGAGCACGTCGAAGCGCAGATTCAGGGGTTCGTGCACGGTATTGCGCGCGTTTTCGAGGGTTGCGGCGATGAATTCCTCCCGGTATTCCGGAAGTACGCTTACTTTTACGGTGACGACGTACATGACTTTTCTCCTCTCCCGACGGGGTGCTTTCCCCTCTTGCTACCCGAACGGGGCGAATGTGTCAAGGAAAGAAGCTTGACGAAACCGCCAGTTTATGGCTATATTGTTAGCGAGGATGGTTGGAGGAATATCTGATGAGCACACCTTTGAAAAAGCCGGACAGTGATCGCCGCAGAAGCGAACGGAAGTACACCCACGGGCATGCCGAAATCTCCATGGTCAACGATGCGCCGGCCACGGTCAGCGTGCAGGTTATGAATATCTCCGACGGCGGGGTGAGGATTGTCACCTCCCACGCTTTCACCAAAGACGATACTTTCCTGATCGACCTCGACGGGGCGGACAGAAAGTGCCGCGTGGTTGATTGCAAAAAGCTTTTCGAGGGCTGCTCGGTAAGAGCGGAATATGTCGACTAGGCTTTTCCCTGGTAAATGCCCAGCCCCGGTTATCCGGGGCTTTTTTTATTTCTGCCGGCTTTTGTCTCATGTAGAATAATCGCCTATGCGAAAAGCTCTGCCTTTTATCATTATCGTTTCCCTGGCGTTGCTCTGGGGCGCCTGCAGCCTGCGCGGTGGAGGGCGGGGGGTTACGTGGGACGAGCCCTTCTATCTTTATGGCGGCGGGATCTACCTCGGGCTGCATGAAACGCCGGAAGGCACCGGAAGCCGGTGGCGCACAAACCACGAGCATCCCCCACTGGCGAAGATCGCAATCGGCGTGGGCGAGGTGGTGGGGATTCTTATTGCCCGCGACGCGACCGGGATGGTGGCGGGCGGCCGGTTTGCGGTGGTTCTCTTCTTCGCTCTCCTTCTGGTGGGTGTATACAGACTTGCCGAACCGCTGGGGCGCGGCGTGGGGGCTCTCTCGGTTTTATTCTGCTTCTCCTGCCCACGGCTCCTCGGCCACGCCGAACTCGCCACCCTCGACCTTCCCCTGGTTGCCCTGTGGGTCTGGTCGTTGTGGGCGTTCATGAAACTTACGGATGGGGATAAAGCTTTCCCGAAGGGCAGGGTGGTTGCGGCGGGGGTGATATTCGGTTTGGCAATGCTCACTAAATTTACCGCCGTCATGCTCCCGGTTGTGCTGGTTGCGTGGATTACACTCGGCAGGTTGTATCGCGACAAAGGGCGTCCGGTTGCCGGAGGCCTTGTATCCGCCGCCCTCATCGCGATCGGCGGTCTGGCGATGCTGGTTCTTTTCTGGCCGTGGTTGTGGAGCGATACTGTTCCGCGCCTCGTCAGCTATTTCTCGAAATCCCTTACTCACAAAATGGCGCCTCTTCTCTATCTCGGGAAAGTATACGGCCAGACCAACGGCTTAGACGTTCCGCCGTGGCATTACGCGCCCGTTATGCTCCTTGTCACGACCCCGCTCCTCGTTCTCCTCGGCCTTGCGTTGTGTTTTATTCTGGAGGGCAGGGGGCTTTTAAGGAAACCGCTGCTTTCGCTTATCCTCCTCGGCGCGCTGGCCCTGCCCGCCGCCACCCTTATGCCGGGCGGCATTGCTTACGACGGCGTGCGTCTTTTCCTCCCGACGCTTCCGCTTTTCTGTATCCTTTCCGCCCACGGAATATGCAGTCTGCTTGCGAGGATTTTTGCCAAAGGCGGGGAGGTGGGTGAGTTGAGCGTCCATATGTACGTTGCGCTTGCTCTCGGGGCGGCTCTTGCGCTCTTCAATAACTTTGCCGTCTCTGACAACCTTTCGTACTTCAATCCTGCGGTGGGCGGCCCCGCCGGTGCGGAGAAGCTCGGCTTTGAGGTTGCTTATTGGGGCACGGCTTTAACTCAGGACAATACCCCGCCAGTGGTCAGAAGCGCAATGCGCGTACGCCTTGTCGGTTTCGGTGCTTTCGCTCCGCCCATAATGAGCGATTTGGGGGTGCTTCATGAAGACGTGAACATTGTCAGCGACGGAAGCTGGGAGGTGGCTGTGGTAGTGCACCGCAAGTCGCTTGTCGGCTATGGCGAGTTCATGGCGCAACTTGAAAAAGGGAAGTATTCAAGCCGCGAAATCTACTGCCGTTCATGGCCTTTCGCCCCGGCGGTCTCCATTACGGTGTATGAAAAAAAGCCCGCTCCCTGATAGTGCCTAATAGCTGAAAAAGAAGCGCTTTTTTTCGAAGCTTGGAGAGTTGAATTGAAAAACAGGGCGGTATGGCCTGAAGCTCACGCCTTTTTATTGGAAAGAAGCAAAGTATTGCAAAAAATGGTTGACCTGAGCCGATTTTTGCTTACATTAACAAAACGCTTTTGCTGAGATAGCTCAGTTGGTAGAGCACCGCCCTGAAAAGGCGGGTGTCGTTGGTTCAAGTCCGACTCTCAGCACCATATACAAACCCCGGCCTCGTGCCGGGGATTTTTTTTGCCTTTATGGCTGCCTGTTATCTCTTTCTCTTTCCCGGAAAAGATGTCTTGCATTATCACGCCCGAAGGGAAATATTTAAGGCATGGATAAATGCACAGTTCTCTCGCCAAGAGGATTGCTGCGCGGATGGAAAAAGTGCGCCGCGCGGATTATTGATCTTGGGGGAAGCATTTTCAAGCCCAACCGCTTTGCCGAGCCTTTTGAACCGGGCCGGGTGAAATCCGCTCTGGTTATCCGGCTCGATCATATCGGCGATGTGGTCATGTCAACCGCCTTTGTGGAGAAGCTGCACGTCGCGCTGCCCGATGCGGCGATAGATGTCATGGTCAAGCCTGCCTGTGCGAGTGTCATCGAGAACAATCCCCATGTGCGCAGGATAATCCCTTTTCACGCAAGCTGGACGCACCGTGCAATTGACGATAAATCCGGGTCGCTCGATTTTGATGAGATCGGAGAATATGATCTCGTAATCAGCATGCGCGGCGATCTCAGGGAGAATAAGCTAGCGCGAACATTGAGCCGCGCGTGGACCGTAGGCTTTGACGTCAGGGGCGGCGGTTTCCATCTCACCCATACCGCCCAGTACCGCACGGATTGCCATCAGGTTGCGCGGGATGAGGAGCTTCTGCGCGTACTCGGTTCAGCCTGCGATTCGTCCATAAGCCCACAGGTATATCTGGCCGACCATGAACTCGCCTCTGGCAAGGAAATCCTTGCAAAAGCTGGAGTCGTCGGAGACCAGCGCCCGGTTATTATCAATCCTGGCGCGGCCTCGCCGCTCAAGCAATGGCCGGTTGAACGCTTTGCTTCTCTCGCCTCAATGTTATGCGAGCGGGGGGGCGCTCCCGTGCTGACCTTTGGCCCGGGGGAGGAGGGTTTATGTCGGCAGATCGCCGCGAGTGCGCCCTGCGCGGTAACCCTTCCGCAAATTTCCCTGCGCGAGACGGCTGCCGTTTTCGCTTTGGCCTCGACGGTGGTATGTAACGATTCCGGCCCCATGCATCTTGCTGCGGCTGTTGGCGTTCCAGTGGTCGCACTTTTCGGACCCACCATGGAAAGCGTGACCGGCCCCATCGGCAAGGGCCACCGTATAATCCGCGCCGCCGACCAGTTCCGCCCAAAATGGTTCCCCGGAACCCCACCGCCTTCCGAATTTGCCTGCCGGGAAAGTTTCAGGCACATCGGGGTTGAAACCGTACTCGAAGAGGTACTTGGTGCTATCGGTTTCATGCCTGGCAAATAATTTGCCATAAAGCATTTCACGAGGTAAAATTTGGGCATAGGAAGGGAGGCGATATGAAACGTTTTCTCGCTTTTCTGATTATCTCCATGTCCCTGTCAGCGTCACTTGCCATCTGCGGCGAGGAGGACGTTGATTTCAATTCGCTTCTCGAAAAAGCTTACGACGGCGGTAAGGTGCAGATACCCGAGTCGGTCAAGGAAGCAGCGAAAAAGTACGAGAAAAAAGACTGGCTCGACGGCATTGCCGATGACAGCGAAGCCGCGCCTTCCACCGTGGCCGATACCAACGAGTCAGTCAAAGAGTCGGTGATAAAAATTTACTATTCCCTGGAAGAGACTCCAGTGTATCGCGAGATGGTCAAGAGTGCCCTGAAGGAATGGACCCTGATGGGTAAGCCCGCCACCGACGCGGACTACGACATGATTATCGCCAACATCCGCAAGATTCTCGAAGCCGAGATCCGTTCGGGTCGCTTCGGCGACAGCGAGGGCAGGCGCTACGTGTACAAACATCCCGAGGCGTATGCCAACGGTAAGGAGCGCGACGGTCTTGGAAGCGTGATTTATGAACTCACCCCGCCTGCCGGAAATGTCGACTGGTCATACTCAGGCAGCGCACGCTTCAGCCAGACGTCATGGCCATTACAGAATGACAGCGAGGATGTTTTCTGGAGTTATCCCTCGGGTTCGCAGTGGTACAGCGCGCCCGCCCCGTGGGTCATCCACACCAAAGCCCCTTTCATAGGTTATTATACGCCCAGCCCGTTTTACGATAACCCGTGGGTCATGAATTCCACCATAGGCGATGACGGCATCGTGCGCGGCCAGTGGGTCAATGTCTGGCCGACCTGGTATTGTCCGCCGGTAAGTTACGCGCGCCCCTCTTATACCAACCTCGGTTTTGTCTGGGATTCCGGTAAGGGAAAGAAGACGGATATCGATGTCCGCCGCCCGTGGGGTGAGGTCCATCGTCACGACAACGACCTTGATGAAAGCAAGAAAACCAGGGGCAAGAACCTGCGCATCGGAATATCGTTCAAGTCCTCCGATCGCCCCGAACTCGCGATGCAGCATATACCAGGCTATGGAGGTTTCAGAAGCCCTTACGTATATTCGTTCCAGCGGTCATACCCGATTGTCTGGTTTGGTGAGGACGGCGACGGGAACATGACTTTCCATAGCGCCGCCCCCGTAAACGTCATCTCAGTTTCAAACGGCGTCAGCGGTTACTCCTACAGCAGCCCGGTCTGGTCTGGGCCTTCATATCGCATCCTTCGCCCCGGTTCTTGGAGCAGCCACACATACAGCGGTTACACGGGAAAATTTTATGGCCATAACCACAGCCACTATACCGGCGGTGGCTCCACCATCTACCGTCGGGATGATCGCGACGACGACCACAAGCATTCACATGAAACCTTGAAGCGGTAGGCTCGCACGCCGAATTCTTGTGTCGCTAACTCGTCTTTTCCAGCAGATGCTCAACCGAGGTCAGGGCCAAATCCACCGTGCCGCGTACATTGGTGGTGTAGCATACATATCTGTCCTGCAGGCAGAACTGCGGGTGAGGATGAATGTGGTAAACTCCGCGCAGCGGGCAAGGCGGCAGAAGTTTTACGATAGATACCTCCCTCCCCGTCTCGCTGTTGAAGAAAGCAACCTCCCACTCGTCCTTTGGCCAGGAAACAATATCCCCCGCAAAATAACGGCCGCTCCGGTCGCAATGGGAATGGGAATGCCCGTGGGGCCATACACTCGTGACCTCCCCAGTCTCCAGACACACCTTCTTGGTCCCTTGGCCCGGTCCTTCGGTGTAATCGAGAAACCAGACATGCTTCCCGTCCGCGTCCCACCACTCATGCCCGCGGTTGCCTGAGGGCAGCGGATTGTCGGGCAGAATCTGATAAGCCTTGCCGCCCCGCCTTATCAGCCATAGCCTGTCCACGCTGTCATGAGTCTTTCCCGTTGCCGTATCTACCCAACTGTCCTGCATCAGCAGTATCATGTCCGGATCGGTGGGGCTGAACTGGACGTGGTCGTAACAGCGGTCAAAACTCTGCCATAAGTTAAAATCTGAACCGTCGAGTGGCATGTCTCCCACAATCCATTCGTTATTGAAAGCGATGTCCATGGCAAAGGATTTGCCGTCGGCCGAGAGGGTGTAATGAGATGAAAGGTGCTTTGGCTTGCGTTTGGCCGCAAGATTTTTAGGAAAGCTGTTGATCAACTCCGGTTTGTCGCCTTCTTTGGGGCCGCGCTTCCATATGTCCAGCCCGATGCCCCAATACACATGTCCGCTCTCCTGCTCTACATGCGGATATCCTTCATGCTGTGTCTCGGGACATAGTCTGATCGTGCCTTCCGCAAGGTCGGCCACCGCCAGCTGGCACATGGTGCCGGGAGGGAAAGCGCAGTCGACCCACATATACCGCCCATCGGCGCTGAAACTGGTGTTTGTGTAATAAAAAGCCTTCTGCAGCGGCGCTGCGCGTTCGGTCAGAATGTAACTTTCGATGCCCGATGTCGGATCAGTCCATTTCGTGAAAAGCGCAGATTCTTCCGGTGTGGGGATGTACATGATAACCTTTCCTGTCAGTCAGCGGCTAAATTCAGGGCACTTTTGCCCAAATCCATGGCTCTGGGAAGCGGATAATTCTCTCATATCATTTATGAAAGACTAATATATCTCATATACACCACTATTGGGGCTTGTCAAATGCTATGTCGAACTTTTGGGAATATGCGCATACGCTTATCAGCCTTACTCTTTGCGATAGATGTATGGGGCGCTGGCAGGGCTTTTAAACTTGTAAATGGAGAGTAAAAGCATATTTTGGAGAATAGTAATAACTTCTGCGCTGGAGCTGCCGGGTGATCTGGTCTTTTAAATTATGCGATAGGAACCGAATGCGCGAAGAAGCACGGGAAGCAATAAAGATGTTTTTCAATACCGACGGCGATAGTCATGATTCGGAAACGTCCTTTACTTTTATTCTGGCTATGGACAGACTTCCTGCCCTCGACGCCGAGGCGATGGTGAAAACTATCGAAGCGTATGAGCCGATCATAAGCGGTGTCGACATCAAGATCCTTGACGCCGGGAAATGCATCGGCGCCGCCTCTTTCGGCCGGCACCGCCTGCGCTGGATTGGTATCGATACGGCCTTGCCGGCTGATATGTATGAAGGGACGATGCGGATAAGCCATCTTGAGGACGACCTTAAAGACCGTTTCCGCACGCACGGGGCGCATGTCATTCTTGAGTACACCGGAAGCGCGTCAGACCCGATTGAGCGTTATATCGCCATGTACAAGGTCGCCGATTGTTTTCAGGACGGATTCTGTGGCCTACTGAATTCTCCCTGCAACCTTTTTAACGGCGCAACCACCCCCGCGCTCATGCGAGATTATCTTCTCAATCTCCGCAAGGGGCTCCCCCTTCTCATGCTTGTCAATGTGGTGACTCTTTTCAAGGAGGATGGCAGCACGTGGTATGTGAGCAGCGGCAACCATGCTTTCGGGGTTCCGGAATTTGCTTATCTTGGCGCGAGCGGGCAGTTCGAGGCGGTTGTTAATTTGTTTCACGACCTCCTGTGGAATACATATAAATCCGGCAGGAAACTGACCTGCGGTGACAGGCTATCCGCTTACGGTACCGGCTTCACCTTGAACAAGCTTTACGAATACGAAGATTACATCAAAGGCAATTCGCCCCACCCCGTTTATGTCCTGCAACCCGACCCGAAGCCGGACGTTGAGGAATCTTCTGACGACGATTCGCGCGAAGCAAAGAAAAGCGGGTGCGTAACGACGATTGGCCTTTTTGTGTTGGCTGTGCTCGCTTTCTGGGGAGTGATGTCGGTAGCGAGTTAAAACGTATTGTTAAGGTTAGGTGTTGCCTTTAAGCATTTTCATCTTACGCTCCATTCCTTCTTGGTTGCACAATGTGTGAAGGTGTCCCGTTTGCTTTACATATGAGATCAAGCCGCCACCCTCAAATGTGCAATATTTAATCGGGTCGGAAGCACTTGTCGATGTCATTTCCTTAACTTCAATATTGTGACCCACCAGTTCCGGGATGGTCAATGAAACGACGCCATCAGAAAGCGTGTATCTTCCTGGGCAGCCAGAAATAGGCTTCCAGTGATGCTTGAGCTTTATAGTGTTGAAGTCGGTCATGAGATGCCGTTCACGTGCTGTGCGGCAGCATGAATCGCTTTCTGATTTTTGTAAGCTAAAAAAGCGATCCTGTGCGTGGTTTGCTGACCTTACTGCCGAGATCCTCGATCGTAATCTCTTCTTCCGCTTCCTGCTTATCTTTCTTGTCGGATGCGGGGGCAGGGGCGTAGCCAAGGGAGCCTTTATAGAGCTGGGTTTCGAGCATCCATGAGCGCTCGGTCCATTCCCGTTCGTTCTCCGCGTCGGCGTCGATCATTCTCCGCGCGGCCACGGTTTTGGCGTCGAGGTTGTCGATGTGGTGGAGCGCAAGAGCCTCGGGGATGGCGGGGAGCACGGGCGAGCCGTATTCGCGTTTGCCGTGGTGGCTCAGAATCATATGCATGACCAGCCACTTTTTGATCTCGGGGAAATCTCCGAGGTCGCGCGCCTTGTCTTCCACCATCATGGTGCCGATCACGAGGTGGCCGAGCAGTTTGCCGGCGTCGGTGTATTCGATGGCGGTGGTGGCGCCGAGTTCGGTGATCTTGCCGATGTCATGAAGCAGAGCCCCGCAGATAAGGAGGTCGCGGTTGAGCTGGGTGCTGGTGGTTTTGCAGAATACATCGCAGATTTTTGCGAGGCTCATGGTATGCTCAAGCAGGCCACCGATATAGGCGTGATGATTCTCCTTGGCAGCCGGGGCGATCGCGAATTTGTCAAGGATTGACGCGTCGTCGAAAAAGGCTTTCATCAGGGCGCGGTAGTCCTTGTCGCCGATTGAATCGATCAGCGCAAAAAGTTCTTTCTTGAGCTCATCCACGTCGGCGCCGGTGGTGGCGATGAAGGACGATTTATCATATTCCGAGTCGTGGGCCGGGCGGATTGCGCTTATCTTGAGTTGGATGTTGCCCCGGTAGGTCTCCACCATGGCGCGCACCTTGACCACGCCGCCAACGGCGAATGAGTTGAAAATCTCCTGGCTCGCGTCCCACATGTTAGCCGAAACGTTGCCGGTCGAGTCGCCGAGGGACATGCGGATATAGGGTTTTCCCGAGCTGGTGGTCAGCAGGTTCGCGTCGCGTACTGCGTAAAAACCCTCGAACTGTATTCCTTCTTTGAGTTCACCAATTTTCGGCGTCTTCATTTGTGATGGTTTCCTTTTCTGTTGCCTTGGGTTGGGCCGGAGATTTGCGGTTTTCCTCTTCCTGCCTCTTCTTTTCCGCCAATCTGTCGAGCCGCTCTTTTTCTTTCTGCTGGTCCTGCGCCATGCCGGGGAGGATCGACATCCCGATGCGCTTGTAAATATTCCCGATCACGCCGTTACGCAGAACCTTGGTGCTGTCGAGAAACTCTTCGGCCTGTTTGCCTTCAATAAACATGATCAGCCGTTCCCCGTTTTTGTCAACAAGTACCTGCCGCACGCGGAGCTTTTCCCCGTCACGGAAAATGTCTTCCTTGCTGGTGGGTAAAAGCGCGGCGTGCTCCATGTCGAAGCCTTCAGTGTGGAGCGTGGTCTCGTCCTGTTTCAGCCCGAGCCGCTTCTGCATGAAACGGATCTGCTCTTTCATAAACGGCGCATAGCGTTCGCCCTTGAAATGCAGGATAATTTCTTTCCCGCCCGGGTCGGCCAGGGTGACGACTGCGCCCCTGCGGCCGATCTTGTCGTCCTCGCGCTTCCAGCGTTTGATGTCCCTTATGCTGGCCCCCTTTAGTTCGAATGTGCTTACGCCCGCCGAGTCGTTCATCTTTGCGCCTGCGAAGGATGCCCCGGCGTCGCGGAGCTGTTTTGCGTTCTCTTCAAGAAGGGTAAATGTATAGCGGTCTTTTTCCGCGTCTTCCAGTGTTATCGTATATGCCATTTCGCCCTGGGGGGTATGGAAGGCGAAAGCGCGGATTATTTTCGACTGGCTGAGATCTGCATTCCGGTTGAGTTCGTCCAGATAATAGGTGCGCGGTTCATACTCACCCGATTTTTTCCCGAGGAACGCGCCGATCGCATCGAGTGATTCGTCGTCGATCATTCCTGCCTGCCCGGTCAGGGAATCAAGCTTTTTCGTAAGCTCCTCCTTGCTTTTGCGGGAGGCGTCCTCAAGCCCCGTCTGCAATCTTGCCCTGGCGACAGAGGTCGGCATTGCAACATCGGCGACTCCATTTGCTTCTGCTACCTCAACAAGTTCGATCGGCTCTTCGCTGGGTTTGTTCTTGTCTTCTTCTGTGGAGACTCGGGCGCTTTCCGGTTTGTCCATTCCGGGCTGGAAAACGCAGGAGATGAGATAGATGGATATTGCTGAATGGCAGAACATGGAAAACGCGGTCGAGAAACGTCGGGCCAGACGCTTTCGGCTCGGAAACCTTGCGGAGAGTTTGAACTCTGCTACCATGCTCATGCCGGGGATCCGTTTTTACGGGGACATCATTTTCTTATGTTTTTAAGTTTACCATGTGCGGCGCGGGCGTAAAAGGTAAATCTCACTCCGGTGCGGCGATGGCGTTAAGTGTGTGGATCTGGATCTCGCCCAGATCGTTTTCGTCTTTATTTCCAGTCCAGCCCGCGAGAATTGCGTAAAGGCCGGGGTTGTGCTCAGGTTCGATGATAGAGAAAAAATGCGGGCGCGGCAGATCTGCGTCATGCTTTATTGCATAACTGGTTTGCCCCACGTTTCCGCCGTCGTATCTGCCTAATGAAATTTTTCCGGCCGAGGTTTTAATGACTGCGTCCTCAAGAGTAATCCCTCCGCGTTCAGATTTTATCGACACCCATCCTTCACCCTTTACGCACAATGCCTGAATCTCAGGTATGGTGGGGCCGAAATCATGGCGGCTGAAAATAAGCGGGGCGTTGAGGGCGCTGTTTATCTCAAGCGGATAAATGTTAATGATGCCGCTCTGCTGGTCGGAATTCATAGAGAGTGTGGTGCCATAGTCTTCGAGCCAATTTACGTTCGGCCCCGTAAGGCGCGGAGGCGGAAGAAGGCTGAAGGGAAGGCTTGCCTTGTCGGTAGGGGAGAATCTGCGCGCGAGCCAGACGTCTTCGTCGATGGAAGGGCCGTCGTTGCCTGTCTCTCCGACAATGCGGATCGTTGCGTGAATCAGGTTGGTCTCAGGAACGGGGTTGGCTTCGCCGAAGCGCCATGCGACCGCAATTGATACGGCGCTCACGCAGAGGGCGCAGAGCCAGCGGTTTTTCCTTACCGCCGGGATTGCGAGGCAGGCGAGGGAGAGAGCCGCCCATGCCGCTATCCATCGCGCGAGGGTTGCCCCTTTCAGTCTTGGTTTATCCGGCCAGTTGTCGAGCCGGGCGTAGCGGGTGCGGGCCAGGCGCGGGTCGGAGGCGCGGGGGGATAGGTGGCGGCGGCTGAGTTCTTTCCAGACCTCGCTGCCGCTCAGGATCATGGATTGCCCCGACTGAATCGGGGAGAGGTCGATCAACATGCCGAGGCCGATTTTACGGGCGGGCGGGGCGAAAATCTCGAAGCCCTCGGCTTTCGTATTTCTTATCAGGAAGGGGAAAGGCATTCCCGTGTTGAGCTTCAGATTATCAACCGCCGCGATTGTTCCGTCCGCAGATGATTTATCCAGAGCGATTACGATGCCGCCCATGGTTATCCATTGGGCAATGCCGAGGAATTGGCTTTTGCTTATGCGGCTGTTCCTGTCCTTCGGGTCGGCGCTCAGAATAATGAGGTCGAAGTTTTCGTAAAGCGCGCCGTGCGACGGCAGGTCGCGGGGAGACAGGCGGACAAAGCGGTTGTTCTCCATTACGGGGCGGAGGCGGGATGTGGTCAGTATGAGGCGCGTATCGTCATGGGCGGTCGAGTATGAGCTGCTCCATGATTTTGTAAAAGCTTTATCGCCGTTTTGCTTTAGCAGCCTGAACTCAAGGCCACCCATATCCCTGCTTGCCACAAACCAGAAATCGAGGTTGTGTTCTCCGGTGTCGAAGATAGACGCTGGCAGGCGCGAGGAAAAAGGCTCCAGCCCGTCCATGCCTTGCAGGGCAAGCTCCGGAATGAGTTCTTCTTTGGACGGCAGGGAGATGTTCAGGGTTACGCGGGCCAGATTCCACGCGCCGGGGCGGCACTCGGTTCCGCTACGCGGGGTCAGGAATGCTTCGGCCTCTATCCGGCTCTCGGAGCAGGGGGCGGCGCCGCAGGCGAGAAGCGCCAGAATCATCAATGCCGCTCTGAGAAAATTCTCCATTACCGGATTCCGAGATGGCTGGTGGCTCTTGTCTTGCCGGAAAATATTAATGCTTCGGTAATCCCGAAGACTGAACTCTTCGCTTCGTTCAGTATGGCAAAACCGGGTGGATGCGGTTGCCTAGAATTCCACGCTGTCCACGATGGACTTGAAGTCGTCGGCGAAGTCCTTGAAACCGCCCACCGGAGCCCAGAGGGCGATGCGGTAGCTGCGGCCGTTCTTGGGGATTATGTACTGCCTGCAGCGGAGCTCACGCCCGGTTTCGCTGGTGGTGAAGTCGCAGAGGAGGGAGCTTGTCTTCCTCTTGCCGAAAGGCAGAATGCGCGCGTCGACCTGGCGGAAGCCCGGCATGTTGCGGCGCAGGCTGTCGACGATCAGTTCGAGGTTGCTGCCGTCGGCGCGGTACTCCTGTGCGAGCCCTTCGATAACCACACGCGCCTGCCCGTCGGGGCTGGTCAGGTTGACTACCAGATCGGGGCTGACCTTGCCCTTCCAGTTTTCCGGACGGAGGAGGGAGAAGCCCCAGTAGAGGCTGGAGAACCACTGGCCGTCCACTGCGATATAAGTGTTCTTTTCGTTGGGGATGAGGGTGTAGACGCTCTTCTCTTTCGAGCTGCTGGTGCGGTTGACGAGCGACTTGACGCGTGCAAGCTTGATTCCACCCTTGCGCATGCTCCACGCGAACTCGTCGCGCGGCTCGCCGTCGCCGGTGCCGTAGGAGGTAAGGAGGTAGCATGCGGGGAGGCCCACGCGGTTTACCGTTGTGTCCACCGGAACCCAGGTGCCGGAGATCCACGCCTCGACCCACGCGTGGTAGATCGCCTCTTCTTTCTGAATAATCAGGCCGTGGCAATGGCGGGTCGGGATGCCGATGGAGCGCGCGAGGCTGGCGAAGAGGTCGGCATGCTCGCTGCAGTCGCCGGCAGCGGTTTCCATGGTCTCCATGGGGCTCGGGTTGAGGCTGCTGTCCGAACGGAATTTGATTTTATGGTGCACCCACCCCGCGAGCAGGGCCACGCAGCGCAGGACGTCGCGCTCGTCGCGTATGATCTTGCGGGCCTGCTGCTGTATCTCGAATTTCTTCGGCATGATGTTGTTGTTCTCTTCGAGATATGGTTTGAGAGAGGCGGGAACCTGCATGGGCAGCTTCGCGCTCTTGACCTTCGGGGCCGTGCGCATGAGGACGACCATGATTGCGTTGCCCTGGTCCTCGATGCGGGCATAGGCGGAATCCTTGAGATATTTGCGCCACGACTCGGCCGGTTCGGCGCGGAAGACCTGGGTGGAGAATGTATCCCACGCGGGGAGGCTGAAGTCAACCGGCACGGAGGAAACCACGGTGACCGGGGCCTGCTTCTCGTTGAACTGGTCGGCGCTTACTGTGCGGATGGCAAGTTCGTCGTCCTTGAGACTGATGAATTCGCCGTTGTCGGTGAAGACCATCTCCTGCGGGGCGTAGCCTTCATCCTCGAAGGAGGCGACCCATACCACGCGTTCCTCGCCCATGAAGTTTACGGTCTGGCGCCCGACGATTTTAACCGTCTCGCGCGAGATCTTCTGCTGGGTGCGGTTGAGAACTTCGTGGCTGAAGGTGGCGCCGGCGGCGAGGTTCTGCTTGGCGAGCCAGCTGGCGCCGATGCCGAACATTATTCCGCGCGGAACCTTGATGCGGGATTTCTTTGCTCCGCCGGGGCCGACCGACTCGAAGATCGCTTCGCCGTTGGCGATGGTTACGGTTTCCTGATATCTCTCCGTGCCAACAACCTTTACCTCTGAGGCGAAGAGCGCCGCGCCGGATTCGGCTTCGATAGTCTTGCGGCGGGTGGTGGTGGTGTATTTGGTGTTGTTGCGCTCAATCTCCTGGGTGCTGACCCTCTCGGTAACGATGCAGGGCTGACCGCGGAATTTGCTGCGGTTGGTGACGGAATAGCCGCGGCTTCTGCGCATGCCGCGTTCCTCAATAACGAAGTATACCTTCTCGCCCTCGTGGGGGATAACCCCGCTGCCGGAGCCGCCCGGGATGATGTTCTTGACCGTCTGGGTTACCCCGCAGCCGGAAAGGACGAACAGGCCGAATGAGAAGAGTGCGATGGAAAGACGATTCATATTGACGATTCTCCGGTTTTTTGTTCCCAGTGTGACTTTTAGCAAACAGCGGGTGTAATGCCCTCGCCGTCAATTCATTGTTAAATATGGCGGCAAATCATGCGCGTAATTTTCGCTTAACATAACAGGCCAGTATGACTGGAATCTTATTTGCACTTTGCGGATGTGGCAAGCAAAAAAGAAATTCAATATATATGTAAGGGTTTTGCACTTAAATACTTGAACCACCCTATTCCTTCAAGGCATGGCTGGCAACAATGGGGGCATATTCCGTCCTGATTGGGCTCTTTGCATGTTGACAGAAATGTTTACTGGGATATAGTAACCACTACGCATTGAGTTTTTGGTATGTTTTTTGTTAGAGGCTTTGCTTTTATAAAGGTTTTGCTGGATGGCTCCTGATTTCAGGCCCGGACTATCATTACAGATGGCGCAGCGACTGGAAATGGTCATGACGCCGCAGATGATCCAGTCCATGGAGATGCTCCAGCTTCCTATCCTCGCGCTGGAACAGAA
>JAFGWW010000193.1 GCA_016936955.1 Planctomycetota bacterium
ATATCGCGGCAGCATTGTTCACCTTGAACCGGCGACCAAATATGAAATTGAACTCTCGATCGAGAAAATCAACCAGAAACGGCTGCTCGAAGTCGAGACAATGTCTGACGAATTCAAGATCGCAAAGCGCATAGACCTTCCGGCCACGCAGGACGGAACCTATACAATCACCGAAGGGGGCAGCGCGGAAACCGGATACGTTCTTTACGCCCCGGCGGAAGGAACGGAAGCCAAGTGGGACGGCAAGAACGAAACCGACGCCCAGCTCAAGATCGCAGCATCATACGTTATCGTAAAAGGACTCACCCTCACCAACTCCAAAATACACGGCATCCAGCTTATGGACGTCAATAATATCGTAATCGATGGTTGCGACATAAGCGGGTGGGGGCAGAACGACCCACGCGACGGATGGGGCGTAAACCTTCAGTCGGCTATTTACAGCAAATCAAAACAACTGCGCACCGTCATCATCCAGAACTGCAAGCTCCACCATCCGCGCAGCGACTCCAACAGCTGGCGCGAAACGACCTACACCGGCAGCAAACACCCCCGCGGCCCGCAAGGCATCAGCTTTTTGGGTGGCCAGGGACACTATATCGTCCGGTACAACAAAATATACAGCGACCTTGACCACATGTTCAACGACTCGATGGGTGAGGTTCATAACTTCAGCTTCGGCGGCTTCCCAAATCGCGACAGCGACATCTATGACAACTATGTGGCCAACTGCTGGGACGACGGCATCGAGATTGAAGGCGCCAATATGAACGTCCGAGTATGGCACAACTATATCAACACCACCTGGGGCGCGGTGGGTGCAGCCTCCCCTTCCCTCGGCCCGGTTTACTTCTGGCGCAACGTTTACGCTGAAAGCCGCGCGGGAATCACGACCGACGCCAGCGGGTACCGCGGACACTATCTCTTCAAACTGGGTAACGAAAACCTCCAGTGGGTGCGGGGCAAGATGTATATCTTCCACAATACATCCCTCCAGCCCCCGGCCTACGCGGGTCATTACGCCCCCTGCGGAGCCCAGAGCGGAATTGTCTTCACCAGCGACAAGAAACTTGCAGAAAACATCACCAGCCGCAACAACCTTATCCACCTTCGCCTGAATGGAGCACTTGCGATCCGCGATACCCAGAAAACACCAAGCAATGATTTCGATTACGACATGCACAACGGCAAGGTATCGGCAAAAGAAGGCAGCGAAGCCCACGCTATCGTCGCTGAACCGACATATGAACGCGCCCCGGACGGACGCCTGTGGCTTGCTCCAGGAACGGCTGGCCATGATGCAGCCATAAGAATACCTAACTTCAATGACAATTTCACCGGCAAAGCTCCGGACATGGGTGCAATAGAAACCGGGACCACCGAGCAAAAACCCTCAACATGGCCAGAATTTCCCGAACCGGCCAAGGCCGTCGACGCCGATAAAAAGCCAGAACCGGCACCGGATGCTGCCGCCGCTCCCGAACCACAGCAACAGGCAGAACCGAACGCAGCCCCTGCCGTCAATCAAGAGTAAAGAGCACATTACAGACAGAAAGCCCACAGAGCTGAATCTGTGGGCTTTCTTCTTTTGCAAAGATTCGATGTGACAAGCCTTTTTTATAATGTATACTATTATTAAAAATCACCAATATCGAAGCGTTCACCAAAACTATTGCATTCCGGGCAGCAATAATCGGGCAGAAGGACGCAACTTGATGAAAACAACAGTCGACTTACCACCAAGACGCAGCATTTATCAATCAGCATATGCATCCAGACCCAAGCAGGCATTTACCCTCGTAGAGCTGCTGGTTGTAATCGCAATTCTTTCAATCCTTGCCGCCCTCCTTCTCCCGGCACTGCAACAGGCCATGACCTCGGTACGGATGGCGGCCTGCTCAAATAATCTCAAGCAGATCGGCATTGTCCTTACCCTATATGCTGATGACTACGACAGACGCCTCATGCCGCCGACCGGTTATGCGCCGGGAAACACAAACGGCTGGGTCGGCCAAGAAAGGCGCTGGACAGGCATAATTAACCCTTATTTCGACATGAACTGGAATGACCGCTGGAACCTGCCCTACTCCATGAAGTGCCCGTCATACAAAGGCACCTCTGCCTATTATTACGGCCTGAATTACAACTTCAGCAGGAAACTCGATGTCATACCGGCAAAAGGCATGACGCGAAGCATAATGGTGGGAGATACGTCAGGAAGCTTCTACCTCTTTCCAAACCGCTGGACAAAACCATACCATTTCCGGCATCTGGGCGATGAGCAGAATGAAGGAACCCTGAACGGACTTCATGGCGACGGACATGTTGAGGGGCACGACAAATCAAGCGGCAAGATTTTCACCCCCCACGAAACCTGCCCGCTACTTAATCCTTTTAAATAAAGCGCATCGCGCGGCAGACATTAACGCACAAAAGAGGATGCCCCTGCGCTTGCAGAGGCATCCTTGTTTACAAACCAAGTGTTTGCTTACTGGACTTTGATAATCTCCATACCCATTACATGGGGGCTGTCAACATCATAAATAAGATCCATGGTCAACTCGTCATCATTGACGCTAACCGAGTATGGACCGTATTTCTCCCACTGCCCTTTCTCAAGGTTACCGATTCCGCTATCACAGGTAACACCCTCAAGGCTGACATTAAACTTGCGTTTATAGTCGGCGTAGTTCTCCATCACATAAATGTATATCTGATAGTTTCCGTTGCTTATCGACTGCCGCACGCCCAAGGTACTCTTTGAGCGCCATACGGCGTTGTTAAGCATATTGTACGTTGCATCGTCTACATCCGGAGATGGTGTCACGCCAGTATCAGTGGCGAGGCTTACGATAGAGGCGAACGAAAGCCCGTCAGCCAGAGCAGCATTATACGAAAGCCACGCGTTACCACCGATGGTAACTGCATCACCGCCGAAATTGATTCCCTTCACGAAGAGAGAGTTATTCGACGAGGGGTTTACAGTAACAGTAATATCATCATAAGATGTCTTATCTCCGTCACTCACGGTTAGCCGAAGCACATAGGTGCCCTCGTACACAAAACTCACAACCGTATCAACCGAATCATCATCCGCAAAGCTTACCGAATCAGGGCCGCTCTGAACCGTCCAGACAGCGTTAAGGGTTCCTGACGGGAGACCGTCATCAGTCACGGTTGCGTCGAGACTTACCGAGTTTACAGGCAAGGTCAGGGTTTTATCAGCACCAGCATTTACCACAGGCGCATGATTAACCGGATCATCTCCATCGAGAAACGGAACAAGGGCGGCGTACCACTTGTCTGCCATTTTCTGTTCGCCGCTTTCGTCAGGATGGGCATCGTCATAGAGGTCAGTAGCCATATCAAAGCCGGTATACTGATCGACAACAACAATTTGCGAGTTAACACTGTTTTTCTGCGCAGCAAGGTCCACAATCGCAGTATTAAGAGCAGTCACATCACAACGTTTGCAGGGGATAATCTTCGCCAGCAGAATCTTGACGTCCGGATTAACAACCCGCAGGGCATTAATTATATTACCCAGATCGGTTATGGTGCTTGAAACACTCTGCCCCTGAATAAGGTCATTGGTTCCGAGATGGATCAACGCGATATCAGGATCTGCACTGGCCGCCCAACCATTTATCTGCGCCAGAATCTCATCCGCTCTCCAGCCCCAATGCCCTTCATGGTCAAGATCGAAATCAGGATTGGGCGCACTGCCACCATAGTTTGTTGAGAGGGAGCCGACGAAATCAACATTGTAACCATTATAGTCAAGAGCATGCCAGAGAGGACGGCGATACGTGTTATGAGAGGTATTGCCCTGCGTAATGGAATCGCCGATTATAAAGATTCTGCTCGCTACTTCGGGAATAATGCCGCCTTCAGTTATGGTCAGCGAATCCACATTACCGCCGCTGCTGCCGATAGCTGTAAGACGTACGGTGTTGCTTCCCGAGACCAGGTTTGTGTTCAAACTAACGTTCGTCCATGTAGACCAGCTGCTCGTGGGATTGAAATCAAGACTGTCATCGACAACACTGCCATTGACCGTAAGTTTGAGCGGACGATTGGCTGCAGCAAGGGCATAGCGGAAGGACAAATTATATACACCGGTAGATCCAGCATAAACAGTCCACTCAATATAATCGTCGCTTGCGTTAGCATAATCAACAAAACTAGTTCCCGTATAACCATCGTTATTGGAAACAATCTTTGCGCCATACACAACCGCATCTTCAGCCTCATAAAGATTGCCAACAGGCTCGGCATCAACAGTTACCGTAACATCATCACTGGCAGAAAGCTGACCGTCGTTGGCGGTAAGGCGAAGCACGTAATCACCGGCAGCGCTGAAAGCAGCTGTCGTATCTACGGAAGTGGCAGAACCGAATGTCACGGTTCCTGTCCCGCTAACCCTGCTCCACTGGCAACTCAAGGTTCCGGAAGGAAGACCGTCATCCGTCACGGTTGCGTCAAGGGATATACTGTTTATTGGAAGAACTATCGTCTGGTCCGCTCCGGCATTGAC
>JAFGWW010000194.1 GCA_016936955.1 Planctomycetota bacterium
GACCGCGCCGAGGCTGATGGTCAGTTCCTTGCCCTTCCAGTCGGCCGGAACCTCGACTTCACGCCTGAACCAGAATGTACCGCTGAACTTGTGGCCCGCAGCCTGCCATGTCTGGGGCAGGTTCATGATCTTCCAGTCCCCATCATTGTAATCGGGCTTGTGCCAGCCTTTGGGGAAGCCGATGTTGTTCTTGTTATTATGGCCGTACTTTTTGTTCCACGCCGTGATCGCGTCGAGCTGCTTTTTAAGTGACTTGCCGGGGTTTTTCATGCTCTTTTCAAATTCCGCCAGGACGGGGCCCTGGATGGGGTCGGAGGCCAGCCATTCGCGGCTGGTCCACGCTTCCGCTATGGTTCCGCCCCATGAGGTATTGATAAGGCCGATTGCAACCCCGGTCTTGCGATGGAGCTCGCGCCCGAAATAATAGGCCACAGCCGAAAAGCCTCCGGCCGATTCTGGTGTACACCTCTGCCAATCCGTCGTGATCTCCTGGTTGGCTATAAGCTTTGCCGTGCGGGGAACGGTGAAGAGGCGGATGTTGGGGTAGTCGGCCAGATTGACCTCGTCCGCACGCTCCAGAGCTTTCTGCAGGGGCCACTCCATGTTGGACTGCCCAGAGCAGACCCAGACATCACCCATCATCACGTCAGTCAGCTTTATCTTTTCCGATCCGCTGACCTCAAGTTCGTAAGGCCCGCCAGCATCCAGCGGCGGGAGCTTTATCATCCACTTGCCGTCTTTTCCCGCTGTCGTCTCTGCTGTTACACCGGCGAGTTCAGCCGTAACTTTCGTGCCGGCCTTTGCCCAGCCCCATACGGGAACGGGCAAGCCGCGCTGCAATACCATATGGTCTGTGAAGGGGGATGCGAGTCTGAAATCAGAAGAGCTTTTCCGTGCAGCCATTGTTCGTCTCCAGAATAAAATTATGTCCGAATCAGGATATTGAAAAACACAGATCAGATTTTGGACAATATTCCCATTTCCCCATCGATGCAATCTAAAATTGAAATATTTGCCTATTTTGCGGGTTATTTTATTCCTCAGCCAGTTTTGGGAAGCATGGCTTCTGATATATCAGGCTCTGCCAAACAAAAGCGCCAATACCTTCCGGGAAAGCATTGGCGCGTAATTCAGTCTGCAGAGATTTACTTTTCAAATTAGGGTATCTGCCATGTCCCGTCGTGGGGGTCATCGTTCTCTGGCAGTTTCCCTTTCGTGTCTTTCATGAAGACAATGCCCTGCGTATCGATAAAGAATGTATTGGTTCCGGTCACGCCGTATCTGCACGGAATGGCGTAAGCAGCGTAGGCATACTTGGGGTCTTCCTTTGTGACTATCTGGAAGTAATATCCCTGATATCCCTTTTCCGGTGAGGTTGCTGCCGCCATTACGCCAGGGATAAGCTGCTTCTCCCCCAGTTCGGCGAGGGAGATGGCATAGCGCTTTTCCGGCTGCCCTTCTTTTACCGAATATCTGGCTTTGAGATATATGTTCTGTGCGGCGCCGAACGTCTTCAGGGAGGCAACAGCGTTTGTCTCGTTTGCCTCTAATCTTGATACCGGGGCTGCATATCTCGATCTCGGCATGATGTTTGGTATTGCGACTGCGGCCATGGAGAGAAGGGGCATTGCAGACATGAGGCTGCTGGTGCTGCCTTTATCGTTGCCCACTGTCGTGAGTACCGGTATGGGCGAATGGCTGGTCAGAAGTATGCCGCCGTCAAGCATCCTCATCGTGGCCGACGCGGGGTACATGTCGCGGTTTACTGTCTCTGAAGAAGGAAGCAGATAAACCGGGATCGCGTCGAGGCCCTGACGGAAAACCTTGAGCGGGTCGCGGTCGAGTTCTTCAAAAGGCGAGTGGCCTGCAACGCGCATGGGCATTACATCATCGGGAAACCATGGCGGAAGAATTTCATATTTGACGCCGTCCTTATCGAGCTTGGCTACTGTGTAGGCAAGCTCCTCCTCAAAGGCATCCCTCTTAAGGAATCTGACATGGCAATCCCTATAGAGCGCAATCCTGCCGTCGGGGTAGCTGCTATCCGCAGTGAAGGCAACGATGCAGGATGAATATGCGTTTTTGGGAAGGCCCTTGATGTAATGGTATCCCGCGCCGTCGCTGGGGGAGGCGAAAGCTTTCGGGTCTCCGATAATCCCGTTGCCGTTGTCGTAGAGTTCTGCAAAAGACTCTGGCATCTTCCCCTTGTACTCGTCGGAAGCGTACATCTCGATGCCGAGGCCGATCTGCTTGAGATTATTCATGTCGTTAGCTTTGCGCGCGGCGGTTCTTGCGCGGCTGAGGGCTGGCAGCAGCATCCCCGCCATCACGCCTGTGGTTGCGAGGTTGTAGGAGCCGCCGATTCCCTCGCCCGGCATCTCGACGCGCGGGTATGGGATATAAGTGATGGCGCTGCATGCAAGGCCGCCGGTCTTTTCGAAAGCCTTCGCGAATTTCTCGTCGGCCGTGATGTTCTCAATCTTGCCATCGATCGTGTTAAGAATATACTCCACCGCCCCGGGGCCGAAGCCTACGACCAGAAGGTCATCCTTCACGCAGAAGCTCGGGGTGAAGAGGCCGGACGCCACCTTGGTTCCGACAATCGCAGTACCATTGTGGTCGGTCTGATAAAGCCCGCCGCCGATCTCGGACTGGCTGCCCACTGCCGCGCCGATCTGGC
The DNA here is from genome assembly GCA_016936955.1 of Planctomycetota bacterium. Taxonomy (GTDB): domain Bacteria; phylum Planctomycetota; class SZUA-567; order SZUA-567; family SZUA-567; genus JAFGWW01. The sequence continues at coordinate 2,681 of JAFGWW010000194.1, forward strand.
ATACGCGGGAGAGGGCCTGCTTCACCTTCTCCGGATTCTTGAGCTTCGCTACCATCGAGAGGCCGTTAAGGCCGAAAAACGCCGGGCCCGTAACGCGTGACGAATCGAGCAGGATGAAGGCTGACTCGTCGCCGAGCGAATTCAGGATGTCCTCTTCCGGATTGAACCCGAACTGCATGGTCATCATCTGGATCTGCTGGTCGAACATCTCTTTCTGCATGCCGCTCGACTGCATTACTTCCCGCACCAGAGGCATGATGCCGTCCATTCGGGTACGGCTCGCGCAAGCCATAAGGGATGTCTTCGGTATGGCCTTGAGTATGTTCTGGCTTACCGCTTCCTTGCCGAAGAGGCCGAAGAGGCCCTTGTCAAGAGACTTCGCGCCGATATAGGTCTTGCTTGTGAATCCGGGCGCGTCGATTGCGATATCGCCCGCGATAACCTCGATGCCGTTAAGGCCAAGCGCATCTATGACCGGCCAGTTTCTCCTGAGTTCACGGTTCTGATTATCCGGATTTGCGAAAAATTCAATAACAGGTGCTGCGTTCAGATACCAGGACCCGACAGGCGATTCCGCAATGCTCTTGCGCGCTTTGGCGATATGCGGAAGGGCGGCGAAACTCTCGGCCTTGCTCTTGGGCGTGGCTTCGGCAATCAGCGCGCCCGCGTCCGCGGTTATGTCCCAGCCGGGTGAAAAGATGAACATGCGTACCTTCGAGCCCTTCGCCTGCACGATCAGACGCCCGCCGATTTTTGCATCAAAGCTCGTGGGGCTTACCTTGATGTCCTGCGGGTTGACATCCATCGCTTTGAGAATAGCCGGAACCTGGGCGATAATGTCCTCGGCTGCCTTTGCGTCGGCCACTTCAGAGTAAAGGGTCAACACCGCATTGGGGCCGCGGCGTCTGTCAATCTCTCTGCTGAGCTTGAGGGCAAAGGAGAGGGATGCATTGTTGCTGAGAGCCGCCAGCAGTCCGCGAAGGTTGATCTCCTTGTCGGCAGATACCTTTTCGATCATCTCGTCAAGTTTCGCCGTCGGGATCTGGAGGAAGCGCTGCACCTCTTCCGCTTTCAGCAGTTTTGCCAGCACCGTCTCGTCCCAACCTTCGGCCGCCTTGTCGGTGCGGTTGATGGTGGCGGCGAAGAGGGTGTCTTGTGAAAACCTTTCGAGCGGATCCGGCTTGGCGGCGGCATCACCGCAGAACACGCACGATGCCATGAACATGAACATAATTAACGCTGCCCAGAGTCGTTGCATTGCGACCTCCTGAAAATAGATGGATTCGATTGTCTTGTTTTTGAAAAACTGCCATTGCTACGCCACCATGTTAGGATTTTCGCGGAATATGGCAAGGGTAAAGATGGGGCGTGTGTAAATGATGTGCCTGGCAATAAAACCGTCTGGCCACTCATTGTCGGTGGAGCTTTTTCATTTCACTCGATTGTCAAAGACCACGGCGCACAAACAACCTCCACCACCCGCGCCCGCCTACATGGCGTCAGAACGACGCCGGGGTTTAACCTGCCGGGCAACCGCCGAAGCGCACGCACATTCCCGTACGTAACAGGCGCGCAGAGGAAGCTCGTTGAGGGAACGGCGC
>JAFGWW010000195.1 GCA_016936955.1 Planctomycetota bacterium
CCTCGTCTTCGGCCTCGGTCCGGCCGGTACCGGCAAGACCTATCTCGCGGTTGCCATGGCGGTGCAGGCCCTGCGCCACGGTGCGGTCAAGCGCCTAATCCTTACGCGCCCCGCCGTTGAGGCTGGCGAGCGCCTCGGTTTTCTTCCCGGCGACATGCGCGAAAAGGTCGACCCTTACCTCAAGCCGATTTACGACGCTCTCGACGATATGCTCCACCGCAGGCAGCTTGCCCATTATATTGAGACCGGCGTGGTTGAGGTTGCGCCGCTCGCTTTCATGCGCGGCCGCACCCTTACGAAATCCTTTGTCATTCTTGACGAAGCTCAGAACACGACGCCGAGCCAGATGAAAATGCTCCTCACCCGTCTCGGGCCCCACTCCTGCGCGGTTATCACCGGGGATATCACCCAGATCGACCTGCAGGACAGCCGTCCTTCGGGCCTGCTCCACGCCACGACAATTCTCGAAGGGGTGGAGGGGGTTGCCACGATCAGGCTTACGGGTGAAGATATAGTACGCCACCGCCTTGTCCGCGCCATTGTTGACGCTTACGACAAGGATGAAATGTCGCGCCGTCCGGCGGAACCGGGCGGGGGGGCGAAATAGGATTATGGCCAGAAAAAGAAACAGGCTCAATAATGTACGCAGCGAAAGCGTTCTCGACCGACTCGCCGGAACGCACGGGAGCCTGCGCGGCGCAATCGCCGATCTGCGCATCACCTCGCTTCATGTGTGGGGCGCTCTTCTCTTCACCATCGTCTGCATCCTGCCCGTAACGTGGGGCGTCTATCCCATCCCCTATCATCTCGGTTATGTCTCTCCGCAGGACGTTATCAGCCGCGTGAGTTTCGACTGGAAGGACGAGAAGGCCGAGGAGCAGGAGATCAAAAATATCGAGGAGAACTTCTCCCGCCGTTACAACCAGGTCTCGAAATGGAACTGGGTGCCCGAGGTTTCCACCGATGCGTGGAACCTTATCGAACGGGCCGACCAGACCACCGACAAGGACGACCTCATCTCCTTCGCCAAAGAGAACAACATCGCCATTACCGACCAGCAGGCATCGGTTATGGTGGGCAGCCTCAAAGGTTCCGAGGACAGAATTGATCCGTTCCTTCATATCATCACCCCCATGCAGGAAGTTCTGCGACGCGAGATTTTCCGCCTTGGTCTTATGGATTCCGAGCGCTACCAGATTGAGCGTGGCAAGAGCATAAGAATAATTGATGTCGACGGTGGAGAGCGGCCGCCCGTTCGGGTTAGCCGTAACGATCCGCTGAGCCCCATCGATTTTGCCGAGGTTCCGCGAATTCTCGATGAAGGCTTCGCGCGCATGCCGGTGGGTATCGAGTTCCGCAAGGTTCTGCGCGATATCCTGCTAAAGAAAATGACCCCATCGCTTATCTTTGATAAAGAGGGGAGCGAGCGCGAACTTGAAGACCTCAAGGCGCGCGTGAGAATCAAGCAGAACGTCAAGGCGGGCGAAACTATACTCCTCGAAAACGGCGAGGTCGTCACTCCCGGCATTCTCAAGAAACTCCGCGTCGAGGACGCCGAATACCGACTGACCCAGGGCTTTGCCGGAATCGCTCGGCGCTTTGCCGGAAAGGCCGTGCTTATCATGCTGGTCTGCCTCGGCTTTGCCGCTTCCCTTTCCGCCATGAAAAACAAAAATACCGACCGCCGCAACATCTTCGCGGTTGTAAGTGTGGCGATGCTGCTGGTCGTCTTCTCCCATCTGCTGATCTATTACGGAGCAGTTGCGGCGCCGATCCCGGTTGGTATTCTCGCGGGGCTTGCTGCCCTTCTTCTCGGTGTGCCCGCTGCCCTCGCGGTTGTTACCGCCTTCGGGCTTGTGGTGATGATTATTTTCGAAGGCCATGCGGAGGTCACCCTCAGCACTCTCGCCTCGGGCTGGCTCTTCGCCTGCCTGATCCCGCGCATCAGGTATCGCCTCGGTTACGTCAGTTCGTCCGTGACCGCGGGCCTGCTTGCGGCGGCTATCGTTGTGGGCTGGGGCGCGGCAAGCGGCGCGGATATCAGTTTCCACTCCGAGTTTTTCGAGATGATGGTGGGCGGCGACCTCGTGGGACGCGGCGTGCTTACGCTGCTCGTATGGTTTATTACCGGGCTTGTGATGCTCGCCATCTTCCCGGCTCTTGAGCGGTTCTTCAATATCACTACGAATGTCAGGCTTCATGAACTGCAGGACCAGGACAACCCGCTGCTCAGGCAGCTGGTCATGGAGGCCCCCGGAACCTATCATCACAGCGTCATCGTAGGAACCCTCGCCGAGGCGGCCGCCCAGAGCGTTGGCGCTAACGCGCTTCTGGCTAAGGTGGGCAGCTACTACCACGATATCGGCAAGCTGATGAAGCCAGAATACTTTTCCGAGAACGAATCCGGCGTTAGCAGGCACGACCACCTCAAGCCGAGCATGAGCTCGCTGATCATCGTTGCCCACGTCAAGGACGGCGGCGAGATGGCGCGCGAGGTTGGGCTCCCGCCTGCCATAATCGATATTATTGAGCAACACCACGGCGACAGCCTGGTGAGCTTTTTCCTTCACCGTGCCCGTAAGGGTGCGGCGGAGGGCGAAAAGGTTTCCGAGTCTTCCTTCAAATACTCCGGCCCAGCGCCGACCTCGCGCGAGGCTGGCCTCGTCATGCTCGCCGACTCTGTCGAAGCCGCGACCCGCAGTCTGGAAGACCCCAACCCGGCGCAGATCAGAAAGCTTGTGCATGATGTGGCGACCGCGAAACTCATGTCGAGGCAGCTCGATAATTCCGGCCTTACCCTGACCGATCTCGCCAAGGTTGAGGACACCTTCTTGCGCGTCCTCACCAGCATGTTCCACAGCCGGGTTAAATATCCCGGACAGGACAAGGAGGGCGCAAAACGGCGACGCTAAAGATAAACCTCATTGACGAATGCGAGGGCGCGGATATTCCCGAAGAGAATCTCGAAAAGGTTCTCGGCGGCGCCTACGCTTCCCGTGCCGAAGATGACGCCACCCTGAATCTGATGGTGGTGGACGACGAGACGATGGCTGGCATGAATATGCAGTACCTCAACCACGAAGGCC